>NZ_JBJDQL010000005.1:71602-344537 GCF_044903305.1 Streptomyces sp. NPDC019531
GGTCGGCACCGAAGGAAACCTCGGCGGCCAGGCCCAGGTGCGTGGCGTGAGCGGTGTCTGGAAAGACCTCACCGACAACGTCAACTTCATGGCGCTGAACCTGACCTCACAGGTGCGGAACATCGCCCAGGTCACCACCGCCGTCGCCAACGGCGACCTCTCCAAGAAGATCACCGTCGACGCCCGGGGCGAGATCCTCGAACTGAAGGACACCGTCAACACGATGGTGGAGCAGCTGCGGGCCTTCGCCGACGAGGTGACCCGCGTGGCCCGCGAGGTCGGCACCGACGGCCGACTGGGCGGCCGGGCCCAGGTGCTGGGCGTCTCCGGGGTATGGCGGGACCTGACCGACAACGTCAACTACATGGCCGACAACCTGACTTCACAGGTGCGGAACATCGCCCAGGTGACGACCGCGGTGGCCAACGGTGACCTCTCCAAGAAGATCGACGTGGACGCCCGCGGCGAGATCCTGGAGCTGAAGACCGCCATCAACACCATGGTCGACACGCTCTCCTCCTTCTCCTCCGAGGTCACCCGCGTGGCCCGGGAAGTGGGAAGTGAGGGACAGCTCGGCGGCCAGGCACGGGTCGAGGGTGTGTACGGCACCTGGAAGCGGCTGACGACCAACGTGAACGAGCTCGCCTCCAACCTGACCACCCAGGTCCGCGCGATCGCCGAGGTCGCCTCCGCGGTGGCCCAGGGCGACATGTCCCGCTCGATCACCGTGGAGACGCAGGGCGAGGTCGCCGAGCTCAAGGACAACATCAACCTGATGGTGGCCAACCTCCGCGAGACGACCCGCGCCAAGGACTGGCTGGAGTCGAACCTCGCGCGCCTCGCCGCCCTGATGCAGGGTCACCGGGACCTGATGGAGGTGGCCGACCTGATCCTGCGCGAGCTGACCCCGCTGGTGAACGCCCAGTACGGCGCGTTCTTCCTGGCCGACCCGGACGAGGACGGCGCCTCTCTTCACACCACCGTCCCGGCAAAGGGACTGGCGTTCATCGCGGGCTACGGCTCGGCGCAGGGCGCGACCGTCGACACCGGCGGCATGCCGGTCCACGGGCTGGTGCGCCAGGCGGCCCGCGAGAAGAAGCGCATCCTGGTGGAGGAGGCCCCGCCGGACTACATCAAGATCAACAGTGGTCTGGGTGAGGCAGCTCCCGCCAGTGTCGTGATCATTCCGATCCTCTTCGAGGACAAGCTCCTGGGCGTCATCGAACTCGCCTCCTTCTCCCGCTTCTCCGACGTCCACCTGGCCTTCTTCGACCAGTTCGTGAACACCATCGGCGTCGCCATCAACACCATCATCGCCAACTCCCGCACCGAGTCCCTGCTCGGCGAGTCCCAGCGTCTGGCCATGCAGCTCCAGGAGCGCTCGGACGAACTCCAGATGCAGCAGGCGGAGTTGCAGCGCTCCAACGCCGAACTGGAGGACAAGGCCGCCCTGTTGGCGACCTCGTCCCAGTACAAGTCGGAGTTCCTGGCGAACATGTCCCACGAACTGCGCACCCCGCTGAACTCCCTGCTGATCCTGGCGAGGCTGCTCTCCGACAACCCGGACGGCCATCTCTCCGACCAGGAAGTGCAGTTCGCGACGACGATCCACAGGTCCGGCTCCGACCTGCTCCAACTGATCAACGACATCCTGGACCTGTCGAAGATCGAGGCCGGCCGGATGGACGTACGCCCGAAGAAGCTGCCCCTCATCAAGCTGCTCGACTACGTCCACGCGACCTTCCGCCCGCTCACCCTGGACCGGGGGCTCGCCTTCGAGGTGGCCGTCGGCGAGGACGTGCCGCGCGAGATGTACTCCGACGAACAGCGCCTCCAGCAGATCCTGCGCAACCTGCTCTCCAACGCCATCAAGTTCACCGCCACCGGCCGGGTCGAGCTGCGCGTGAACCGCGTCAAGGACCCCGAGCACCGATGGGGGTCCCCCCACTCGAGCGAAGTCGAGGGTGGGGGAGTCCGCGACAGCGACGACGTGATCGCCTTCGCGGTGTCCGACACCGGCATCGGCATCGCGCAGGAGAAACTCCCGGTGATCTTCGAGGCCTTCCAGCAGGCCGACGGCACGACCAACCGCAAGTACGGCGGCACCGGGCTCGGCCTCTCCATCAGCCGGGAGATCGCGGGCCTGCTGGGCGGCCGTATCGTCGCGGAGAGCGAACCCGGCGAGGGTTCCACCTTCACGCTCTACGTCCCCGTCGTCAGCCCCGGCCACTCGGCGACCGGCCCGACCGCAGAGGACCGACCCCTGCCGGCCGCGGAAGACCTGTCCACCGAGCCCTATCCGACCGCACACGACGCCGAGGACTCCTGGCCGGCGCCCACCAAACTGGACGCGTGGAAGGCGGGACGGGCCGGACAGGTCCTCTCCGGACGCCGGGTGCTGATCGTCGACGACGACATCCGCAACGTCTTCGCCCTCACCCATGTGCTGGGCCGGGTCGGTATGCCGGTGCTGTACGCGGAGAACGGCCGCGAGGGCATAGAGACCCTGGAGCGCAACCCGGACGTCGAACTCGTCCTGATGGACATCATGATGCCGGAGATGGACGGCTACGAGACCATTGCCGCCATCCGCCGCGCCCCGCGCTGGACCGGCCTGCCCATCGTCGCGCTCACCGCGAAGGCGATGCCCGGGGACCGCGAGAAGTCGATCGCGCGCGGCGCCAACGACTACGTACCGAAGCCGGTGGACGTCGACCAGCTCCTGACCGTCGTATGCGCACTCCTGGACCCGGAGGGCGTGGGGCCGGAGGAAGAGCGGGCCGAACCCGAGGAGGCGGTGGTCCCGCCCACGGACGACTGAAGGAGGGAAGTCACATGAGCGCTGAGACAACGACCGACGGCAGGGCGGGCATCCTCCTGGTCGACGACATGGAGGACAACCTGATCGCACTGGAGGCCGTCCTGGGGTCCCTCAACGAACCGCTGGTCCGCGCCCGTTCGGGCGAGGAGGCGATGAAGGCCCTGCTCCGCCGCCGGTTCGCCCTGGTCCTCCTGGACGTCCGTATGCCGGGCATGGACGGCTTCGAGACGGCCTCGAACATCAAACGCCTGGACCAGACGAAGGACGTCCCGATCATCTTCCTCACGGGTGCGGAGGACGACTCCGGCTACGCCTTCCGCGGCTACGCGACCGGCGCCGCCGACTACTTGACCAAGCCCTTCGACCCCTGGGTACTCCGCGCGAAGGTGAGCGTCTTCCTGGAACTGCACAGGAAGAACCAGCAGTTGGAGCGGTTGTTGGCGCGGCAACGGGCGGACTACGAGGAGGTCACCGAACGTCTGGCGGCGCTGGAGACCGAACTGACCGATCCCCAGCGCTCGCAGGTCCGAGAGCTACGTCATCTTCTGGGCCGACGGTGACTGCTGCTTTTAGCGGCGCGGGGCTGTGTCGATATGCGGCTCCGTCGCGCGGGCGCGACCAGCCACGACGCACCGGCAGCCGCGCACGCTCCCCAGCCATCCCCTACGCCTCGCGAGACCCCGCATACATCTCGTCGATAAGAGCCTTGTACTCCCGCTCCACAACAGGCCGCTTCAACTTCAGACTCGGCGTGATCTCACCGTGCTCCACGTCCAGATCCCGCGGCAGCAACCGGAACTTCTTGATCGTCTGCCACCGCTGAAGCCCCTCGTTGAGCTGCTTCACATACCCCTCGACCATGGAGACGGTGACGGGCGCGGCGACGACCTCCGCGTACGACTTCCCTTCGAGCCCGTTCCCCTTGGCCCACTCCAGGATCGACATCTCGTCCAGCGCGATCAGCGCCGTGCAGAAGTTCCGGTCGGCCCCGTGCACGAGGATGTTGGAGACATAGGGGCACACCGCCTTGAACTGCCCCTCGACCTCGGCGGGCGCGATGTACTTGCCGCTGGACGTCTTGATGAGGTCCTTCTTGCGGTCGGTGATCCGCAGATACCCGTCGGGCGACAGCTCACCGATGTCCCCTGTGTGGAACCACCCGTCGGCCTCAAGAACCTCGGCCGTCTTCTCGGGCAGCCCGTGGTAGCCCTCCATGATCCCGGGTCCGCGCAGCAGGATCTCCCCGTCGTCCGCGATGCGCACCTCCGTGCCGGGGAACGGCTTGCCGACCGTGCCGGTGCGGTAGGCCTCCCCGGGGTTCACGAAGGAGGCCGCGGAGGACTCCGTGAGCCCGTAGCCCTCAAGGATGTGAATCCCGGCGCCGGCGAAGAAGTACCCGATCTCGGGCGCGAGCGCGGCGGACCCGGAGACACATGCCCGAAGGTTCCCGCCGAACGCCTCCCGGATCTTCGCGAAGACCAGCGCGTCGGCCACCCTGTGCTTGGCGCTCAGCCCGAAGGACGCCCCCGCGGTACCGGTGCGCCGGAAGTTGTCCTGGCTCTCCTTGGCGTACGCGCGGCCCACCTCGGCGGCCCACTGGAAGATCTTGTACTTGGCGCCGCCGCCCGCACGGGCCTTCGCCGCGACCCCGTTGTAGACCTTCTCGAAGATGCGCGGCACGGCCGCCATGTACGTCGGCTGCACGACCGGAAGGTTCTCGATGATCTTGTCGACACGGCCGTCGACGGCGGTGACGTGACCGACCTCGATCTGCCCGGAGGTGAGCACCTTGCCGAAGACATGGGCGAGCGGCAGCCACAGGTACTGCACGTCCTCGCTGCTGATCAGGCCGGTCGCGGCGGTCGCCTTCGCCATGTAGGCCCAGTTGTCGTGCGGCAGCCGTACGCCCTTGGGCCGGCCGGTGGTGCCGGAGGTGTAGATCAGCGTCGCGAGCTGGTCCTTGGCGATCGCACCGACCCGCTCCTTGATCAGGTCGGGGTCCTTCTCCAGGCGGGCGGCGCCCCGGACCTCAAGCTCGGAGAGGGTCAGGATCCAGTCGGCGGTCTCGACACCGGCCGGGTCGATCACCACGACATGGGTGAGCGCGGGCAGCTCGCCGCGCTTCTCGACCGCCTTGGCGAGCTGGGCCGCGTCCTCCGCGATCAGCACGCGGCTCTCGGAGTCGGAGAGGATGAACGCCGACTCGTCGGCGTTGGTCTGCGGGTAGACCGTGGTCGTGGCGGCGCCGGCGCACATGATGCCGAGGTCCGCGAGGATCCACTCGATCCGGGTCGAGGAGGCGAGGGCGACCCGCTGCTCGGGCTGCACCCCCAACTCGATCAACCCGGCCGCGATGGCGTACACCCGCTCCGCGGCCTGCGCCCAGCTGAGTGACTTCCAGTCGTCCGGGCCCTGGCCGGAGGCCGCCGGCACCGGGTACCGGTACGCCTCGGCGTCCGGCGTGGCCGCAACGCGCTCCAGGAAGACGGTCGCCACACTCGGCGGACGGTTCTCGATCAGTGTCTGTGTGTCGCTCACGACATCCTCCGGGGCCCGCGACAGCGCGGCTGGCTCAGGTTTGCGGCTGTTGTTTAACTCGCGAGTAACTATCGAGCAGAGATCAGGGTAAAGCGCGGCCGAGCCGTTCGTAAGGGGCGGCGGCCTGTCACTTCCTACAGAGCGCGACGCTACGCACGCGTAGGGGCCCGCCACGCTTTCGCACGACGGACCCCATTCCATCCGATTCGACAGGCAACCGACTGTAACCCGCGGTTACTTCTTGCCCTTGCCCGATCCCGCGCTGTCATCACTGGAGAGCACCGCGATGAATGCCTCCTGCGGAACCTCCACGGAACCCACCATCTTCATCCGCTTCTTGCCTTCCTTCTGCTTCTCAAGCAGCTTCCGCTTACGCGAGATGTCACCGCCGTAGCACTTGGCGAGGACGTCCTTGCGGATGGCACGGATGGTCTCGCGGGCGATCACCCGGGAGCCGATGGCGGCCTGGATGGGCACCTCGAAGGCCTGCCGCGGGATGAGCTCGCGCAGCTTGGCGACGAGCCGCACACCGTAGGCGTACGCCGCGTCCTTGTGCGTGACCGCCGAGAACGCGTCCACCTTGTCGCCGTGCAGCAGGATGTCGACCTTGACCAGGCTGGACGTCTGCTCACCGGTGGGCTCGTAGTCCAGCGAGGCGTATCCGCGCGTCTTCGACTTCAGCTGGTCGAAGAAGTCGAAGACGATCTCGGCGAGCGGCAGGGTGTAGCGGATCTCGACCCGGTCCTCGGACAGGTAGTCCATGCCGAGCAGGGTGCCGCGCCGGGTCTGGCACAGCTCCATGATCGCGCCGATGAACTCGGTCGGGGCGAGGATCGTGGCGCGTACGACGGGTTCGTACACCTCGTTGATCTTGCCCTCGGGGAACTCGCTCGGGTTGGTGACGGTGTGCTCCGTACCGTCCTCCATCACGACCCGGTAGACCACGTTCGGCGCGGTCGCGATGAGATCGAGCCCGAACTCGCGCTCAAGCCGCTCGCGGATCACGTCGAGGTGCAGCAGCCCCAGGAAGCCGACACGGAAACCGAACCCCAGCGCGGCGGAGGTCTCCGGCTCGTAGACGAGCGCGGCGTCGTTGAGCTGGAGCTTGTCGAGGGCCTCGCGCAGCTCGGGGTAGTCGGAGCCGTCGAGCGGGTAGAGCCCGGAGAAGACCATGGGCTTGGGGTCCTTGTACCCCCCGAGAGCCTCCGTGGCGCCCTTGTGCAGGGTGGTGACGGTGTCACCGACCTTGGACTGGCGGACGTCCTTCACACCGGTGATGAGGTAACCCACCTCACCCACGCCGAGGCCGTCGGCACCCAGCATCTCGGGCGAGTTCGTCCCGATCTCCAGCAGCTCGTGGGTGGCGCCCGTCGACATCATCTTGATGCGCTCGCGCTTGCTGAGCTGGCCGTCGATGACACGGACGTACGTCACGACACCGCGGTAGGAGTCGTAGACCGAGTCGAAGATCATCGCGCGGGCCGGGGCGTCCTTGACGCCGACCGGCGCCGGGACCTCCTTGACGACCCTGTCCAGCAGCGCGTCGACGCCGAGCCCGGTCTTGGCGGAGACCTTGAGGACGTCGGACGGGTCGCAGCCGACGAGGTTCGCGAGCTCCTCGGCGAACTTCTCGGGCTGCGCGGCCGGCAGGTCGATCTTGTTGAGCACGGGGATGATCGTGAGGTCGTTCTCCATCGCCAGATACAGGTTGGCGAGGGTCTGGGCCTCGATGCCCTGGGCGGCGTCGACGAGGAGGACGGTGCCCTCACAGGCGGCGAGCGACCGCGAGACCTCGTACGTGAAGTCGACGTGCCCCGGGGTGTCGATCATGTTGAGGATGTGCGTGTTGCTCTTGTCTTCGGTGGGAGCCCACGGCAGACGCACCGCCTGCGACTTGATCGTGATTCCGCGCTCGCGCTCGATGTCCATGCGGTCGAGGTACTGAGCACGCATCTGGCGCTGCTCGACCACACCGGTCAGCTGGAGCATCCGGTCGGCGAGCGTGGACTTGCCGTGGTCGATGTGCGCGATGATGCAGAAGTTGCGGATCAGCGCCGGGTCGGTACGACTCGGCTCGGGCACATGGCTGGGGATCGCGGGCACGCAGGGTCCTGATTCTTGAGGCGTCCGCAGTGTCTGCGGTCTCGGGTCGGATCGATACGTAGCCTCCATGGTCCCACGGGCGGGGACCGGGGACCGGTTTGGGCCGTGTGCCGGGCCGCTGGTAGTCTGGGCAGCTGTGTCTCATGCCCTCTCAGCACGAGGCACGTCTTCTAGAAATCACCCGGTGCGGGACCCGGGGACTCCCTTACCCGGAATCCTCCTGGATCCGTACCTGAACCTGTAGAGGCTCATTCGTGGCGAACATCAAGTCCCAGATCAAGCGGATCAAGACCAACGAGAAGGCTCGGCTGCGCAACAAGGCCGTCAAGTCCTCCCTGAAGACCGCGATCCGCAAGGCCCGCGAGGCCGCTGCCGCGGGTGACACCGAGAAGGCCACCGAGCTGCAGCGCGCTGCCGCGCGTGCGCTCGACAAGGCCGTCTCCAAGGGTGTCATCCACAAGAACCAGGCCGCCAACAAGAAGTCGGCGCTTGCTTCGAAGGTCTCGTCCCTCTAAGGCCGACCTCTTCTGATCTGACCGGTCCCGTCCACGGGACCGAGCCGCCGGAAGGACCCAGAGCGGGCCCTCTCTCATCCGCTCCCGACCGGCACCCAAGGAGCCGCGCGCGGCCTGCGTTCGCCACGCGGGCGTGGTCTCCGCCCAGCTTGAACCGAAGGCCCCGGCGCACCGCCCTTCCCCAGGGCAGGGCGTCCGGGGCCTTCGTCATGAGCCCTACGGTGTTCAGTCCGCCCAGAACTCGTTGCTCTTGTCGATGTCCTCGACACACTCGTCGAGGTCGGTGACCTTGTCCCCGACGATCCGGAAGACGATGCATCCGGTGTCGTCCAGACGCCGGCCCTTCCGCTCAGCGGTGAACCGGCTCATCCCGACGGCGTGCCCCCGCCCGTCGACGGCGATCCCCAGCATCTCCAGACGCATCGACCCGCCGGTTTCCTCCCCCAGCTTCTGATACATGTCGATGATCGCGTCCTGCCCCTTGAAGTCCCCGGAGAGCGGGTGACTACCCGGCACGTGATGCGTGGCATCCTTCGCGATCAACTCCCGCAGAGTGTCGAGATCCCCGCGGGTGAACGCCTCGAACCCCTTACGAACGAGCACGGCATGCGGATGCTCAGCCATGACGACCGCCACCTTTCCGTCATTTAGGCGATGTTCGGCTGACAGGTCCGATTCTCCCCCACTTGCCCCGGATGCGAGCAGTCGATCGCCCGCCGCTTGCCGCGGATGCGGGCACCTGATCGTCCCCACGTGCCCCAGACGCGGGCACCCGATCGCCCGCCATGTGCCCCAGATGCGGGCAGTCGTGCCGCAGGGCGGCACGGGTGGGCGCAGCGGCACCCGCCCAGCGGCGGCGAGCGAAACCCACCCCCGCCCAGCCCCGACGCACCTGCACCTGCACGCACCCGCACCGCACCGCACCGCACCGCACCGCACCGCACCGCACCGCACCGCACCGACGGAACACCGACCGCCCGTCCAACGGGTCGGGTGAAGTCGGCTGCGGTTCGGCGGCGCCCTGAAGGGGCGCGGGGAACTGAAGGGGCGCGGGGAACTGCGCGACCGGCCGCGACGATGCCGCAGACGAAAGACGGCATGACACGGCACCTCCAGCGGAGCGCTTAGCCCCGCCCCCGAGACCGAGCCGCCCGAGCAATCGCGACAACCGCCTTCTCCAGCGCGTACTCGGGATCGTCCCCCCCGCCCTTCACCCCCGCATCCGCCTCAGCCACGGCCCGCAACGCGACCGCCACCCCGTCCGGCGTCCACCCCCGCATCTGCTGCCGCACCCGATCGATCTTCCACGGCGGCATCCCCAGCTCACGCGCGAGATCAGCAGGCCGCCCGCCCCGAGCCGAAGACAGCTTCCCGATCGCCCGCACCCCCTGCGCCAACGCACTGGTGATCATGACCGGCGCGACCCCGGTCGCCAACGACCACCGCAAAGCCTCCAACGCCTCCGCGGCCCGCCCCTCCACGGCCCGGTCGGCGACCGTGAAGCTGGAGGCCTCGGCCCGCCCTGTGTAGTACCGCCCCACCACGGCCTCGTCGATCGTCCCCTCGACATCGGCGACCAGCTGCGACACGGCGGACGCCAGCTCGCGCAGATCACTCCCGATCGCATCGACGAGCGTCTGGCACGCCTCGGGCGTGGCGGACCGCCCGGTCGCCCGGAACTCCTGCCGCACGAAGGCCAGCCGATCCGCCGGCTTGGTCATCTTCGGACAGGCGACCTCCCGGGCCCCCGCCTTCCGCGCGGCATCAAGCAGGGCCTTGCCCTTCGCTCCCCCCGCGTGCAGCAGCACGAGGGTGATCTCCTCGGCGGGCGCTCCGAGATACGCCTTCACGTCCTTGACCGTGTCGGCCGAGAGATCCTGCGCGTTGCGCACGACGACGACCTTGCGTTCCGCGAACAACGACGGACTGGTCAACTCGGCCAGCGTCCCCGGCTGCAACTGCTCCGACGTCAGATCCCGTACATCCGTATCCGCATCAGCGGCCCGAGCGGCGACAACCACCTCCTGCACAGCCCGATCCAGCAGCAGGTCCTCCTGCCCCACGGCAACCGTCACCGAGGCAAGAACGTCATCATCAGCAGTCTTCCTGGCCACCCCGACAGCATCGCACGGACCACTGACAACGCCCCGAGGGTCGCAGCCCACGATCACTGCACCCACCCAGGGGCGCGGAGAACCGCGCGGCCAACCACGACAAGCCCCCAGCCGCCGAACGACCTGCCGCGGCACCTCCCTCACTCAGGCCAAGCTGCCGCCGGCTTACGGCTCCTCCCGCCACCCATCCCACTCCCCCACGAACTCATCCAGCTCCCCGGGATCCAACCGCCCCGCCTCATCCCGGAGAACGACCAGCCACTGCGCATCCTCCGCATCGTCCTCCCCCGCCAACGCATCCCGAACGACCCGCGGCTCCTCATCCACCCCGAACCGCTCCCCGAGCGCCTCGACCACCGCCTCCGCGGCATCCCGATCGGGCAGCACCAGCACATGTCTCACATCGCTCACGCCACCATTTTCCAGGTCGCCCGATGCCCCGACACCGTCGGCTCCGGTGGCTCCGATGGCTCCGGCGGCTGAGCCCGGACCGAATCAGCCGCTCCGGTCAGGGCCTCGCACCACCGGCACAGCACCGAGCTCGATACCGAACCTCTCCCGGTACGCCTCCAGCACCTCCTCGTCCGTCTCCAACTCCCGTTCCTCCCGCGTCCCGTCGGCCGACGTCGCCTTGAGGACCCGGCCGCTGAGCGTGATCCGCCCGCCCTCTTCCGTCACCCTCGAACACACCAGTGACTGTGTGAAGTGCGAGGCCGGCGAGGTGCTGTGCCACCATGCCCCGGCCACGAAGTCACCGAGCACCCTGGGCCGCAACTCCAGCCGGTACTGACTCCTGCCGCCCGTGCGGACCTCCAGATCCGCGGCCTCACCCCCTCCCTGCTTCACCACACCGTCGCCGCCCCGCACCCCTGCCGCGTCTGACCCCGCCTCGACGATCTGGAAAACGCCACCGGGATCCTCCTGCTCTCCCCGCGCTCCGAACGCCAGCGGATAGTGGCTGTGCGCCCCGAACCCGACATCGGCCAGCCACTCTCCCCCGTCCACTGTCCGTACCCGCAGCACGAGATGGTCGTACGGGATCCCGAGCCGCCCCTCGTCCCCGTACACACGGCCGGCGAGCAGCGTGACGTCGAAGCCGAGCGCGGCCAGCAGAGCCCCGAACGCCCCGTTCAGTTCGTAGCAGAACCCTCCCCTCCGGGCGCCCACCACCTTGTCCACCAGCCGCTCCTCCTCCAGCACGATCTCCTCGCCGAGGTGCACCGACAGGTTCTCGAAGGGCACGGTCTGCAGATGGCGCAGATGCAGCTCGCGCAGGACCTCAACGGTGGGCCACGCCGGGTGCTGGACACCCAGGCGGCGGAGATACGCGTCGACCTCTGTGGGATTCATGCCTTCAGTCTCGCGCCACCCACAGCTCCCCACCGCCCACGCCACCGCCTTCCCCGCCAACGCGTTTCCCGCCGACGCCGTCTCCTCCCACGCCGTCCCCACCCTCTATGCCGCCGCCCGTCCCGACGACCGCCAGTGCACCGTCCCGGTCCGTGCGCAGCACCACCGCGCCCCCGGCCCGCAGCGCGGCGACCGTAGGGGGAGCCGGGTGGCCGTACGAGTTGTCGGCACCGACGGAGATGAGCGCGACCCTCGGGGCGGCCCGGCGTATCAGCTCAGGGTCCTGGTAGGCCGAACCGTGATGAGCGACCTTGAGCACATCAACCCGGGCCAGCCGCGCTCCCGCCGGTGACCTCAACAGCTCCTGCTGGGCCGGGGGTTCGAGATCCCCGAGCAGGAGGAAACGCAGCCCGCCCGACCGGACGAGCATCGTGACACTGGCATCGTTGGGCCCGTCCGCCGCCGCCATCGACGGGCCCGCCGGGGGCCACAGCACCTCCCAGGCCAACGCCCCCGTCCGCCGCTCCTCGCCGGCCACGGCACGCGTCACCGGAACACGCCGGGCCGCCGCCTCCCGCCGTACGAACTCGGCCTGGTCCACCGGCTCCTCGAACCCCGTCGTCTCGATCGCCCCCACCGCCCGCCCCCGCAGCACCCCGGGCAGACCGGCCACATGGTCGGCGTGGAAGTGGGTCAGGACCACTAGCGGCACCTTGGTGATGCCGAGCGTGCGCAGGCAGTCGTCGACGAGCGTCGGATCGGGACCGGCGTCCACGACCACGCCGGCACCCTCGCCGGCCGCCAGCACCATCGCGTCCCCCTGTCCCACGTCGCACATCGCCAACCGCCAGCCCGGTGGCGGCCAGCCGGTGACCACCCTGGTCAGAGGTGGCGGCTGTACGACCGCCAACAGGAACAGCACCGCGCAGACGGCGCACCACCAGGGATGCCTCAGCAGCCGTCGCCCGACCAGCAGCACGACCCCGGTGGCAAGGGCGAGCAGCCCCGCCCCTGTCCAACTGCCCGGCCAGTCCATCCCCCCGCCGGGCAGCGACGCCCCGGTGCGGGCCACGTCCGCGATCCACCCGGCGGGCCAACTCGCACACCAGGCCAGCGCCTTGGCCGCCGGCATCGCCACGGGTGCCGTAGCCAAGGCCGCGAAGCCCAGGACCGTGGCCGGGGCGACCGCGAACTCCACGAGCAGATTGCACGGCACCGCCACCAGGCTCACCCGCGCCGACAGTACGGCGACCACCGGTGCGCACAGCGCCTGTGCGGCGGCGGCCGCCGCCAACGCCTCCGCCGGCCGCGGCGGTACCCGGCGACGGCGCAGTGCCAGGCTCCAGCGCGGGGCGAGCGTGAGCAGGGCACCGGTGGCCAGGACGGAGAGCAGGAAGCCGTAACTGCGGGCCAGCCACGGGTCGTACAGCACCAGCAACAGTACGGCCGTCGCCAGCGCCGGGATCAGTGATCTGCGGCGCCCGGTCGCGAGGGCGAGCAACGCGACGGCCCCGCAGGCCGCCGCCCGCAGCACGCTCGGGTCCGGTCGGCACACGATGACGAATCCGAGCGTGAGCCCGCCGCCGAGCAGCGCGGTCGTCCGCAGTGACATCCCGAGGCGGGGCGCGAGTCCCCGTCTCTCGACGAGCTGGGCGAGTCCGGGCGGCCCGATGAGCAGGGCGAGCAGGATCGTGAGGTTGCTGCCGGAGACGGCGAGCGTGTGCGCGAGGTCGGTCTCCTTGAAGGCCTCGTCCAACTCCGGCGTGATCCGTGCGGTGTCTCCTACGACCAGCCCCGGCAACAGCGCCCGCGCATCCGCGGGCAGCTCGTCGGTGGCCTCCCGTAGTCCCGCTCGCAACCGTCCCGCGAACCGCTGCGTCCCCGATGCCTCCCCCACGACCTCGGGCCCCTCACGATCCCTCACCCGCAGCACGGCCGCGACACGATCACCCTCGACCAGCGGCGGCGCGATCCGCGCGGCGACCCGCACTCGCGTGGACGGCAGCAACCCGAGCCAGGGCGACCGCGCCGGACCCTCCACAGTGGTCGGCGAGCCGGACCGCGGCCCACCGATGCCCACCATTTCCTCATCCGAGCTCACACCCGCACGCGCGTCGACGATCAAGAGCACCGGCGCCCGCGTCGCCACCGTCCTCCTGTCCACCGTCTCCACCCGCCGGACCTCGGCATCGATGACGACGGCGGTCGGGGCCGCGTGATCACCGGTGATCCGGGGCCGGGTGAGACGCGGGTCTGAGGTCACCTCGACCTCGGCGGTCACGGTGGCGTACTGCCGGGCCAGCGCGGGCACCGGCCCCCGTCGCAGATCGGCTCCGTGCAGCCCGGCGGACGTGGCTGCCGCCGCGACACAGAGCAGCACGGCGGCGACCGGGATCCGACCGCTCCCACCAAGGCCCCGCACGCCACTCCGCCGTCCCGGCAGCAGCAGCACACAGGCCACGACGAGACACCCGGCCACGAGCCCCGTGACCCATCCCGACGGGACATCGAGGGTGACCGCGGCCGTCACCCACGCCGCGAGCGCCGGCGGTACCAGCCTCAGATCCGTGGGCCCTTCCTGCCGGGGGTGCGCATCCCCGAGCCGCTTCCCGGAGGCGGCATGCACAGCGCCCCGCGCACGCCCTTCGGCACCGGTCTCCCTCCGTCCCTCGTCCACATCTCCCTGCCGCACCCCGAGGCCGTACCTCATGGGCGTACGAGATTCCGCAGATCGGCGAAGCGACGGTCGCCGATGCCGTTGACGTCGCGCAGTTCGCCCACCGAGCGGAAGCCACCGTGCTGGGTGCGGTAGTCGACGATGTGCTGGGCCAGAACGGGGCCGACGCCCGGCAGGGTGTCGAGCTGGTCCACGGTTGCCGTGTTCAGTGAGACGGGAGCCGCCGCCCCCGCCACCGGACCGGCAGGACCACCGGCCACGGGGCCGCCCACCGCGGGCGCGGCCGGGCCGCCGACGACGACCTGCTCACCGTCCACCAGGAACCGCGCTCGGTTCAGGGCGTCGGTGTTCGTGCCCGGCCGCACTCCACCGGCCGCCCGTAACGCGTCGGCGACCCTCGACCCTGCCGGAAGTCGCTGGATCCCGGGCTCACGGACCTTCCCGCTGACGTCCACGACGATCTCGGCCCCGGCCGGCCCTGCCCCGTTCGGGCCCCCGCCGGAGGCTGCCGGCTCGGCCTCCCCGCGTTGCCCACTGTCTCCGCCCGAGCCGCTCTCCCCGAACGGAGCGGCGGCGCGCACCACTTCAGGCGCCTGGACGGACTGTGTCCGGCCGGTCCAGAAGTGCTGGACAGCGAAGACCGCGGCCACGACGAGCAGCACCGAGAGCGCAACCACGTTCCGCCGCTCCAGCCCGCACCGCGCCTGCAACCACACCGGCATCCGCTCCCGCAGGGCAAGCCCGGCCCGCTCCCGCCAGCTCCCGTCCCTGACCTCGGCGTCCCGCCAGTCTCCGGCCTCGGAATCGTCGTCCAGCCAACCCCCACCCGCCGAGCGAGCGTCCCGCCAGGACTTGTCCCCAGCACCACCTTCCGGCGAGGTCCGCTCCTCGGAACGGGCACCGCTGCGCTCGGGCTCCTCGTAACCGGTATCTCTCCGCGCGCCCTCCTCGGAACCGGCATCGCTCCAGGCCGACTCCGCAGGACCAGCGCCACGCCGACTCTCTTCGGCGAAACGAGCCCCCCGCCGGGCCACCTGCGCTGAACCAACCGACTCGACCGCCGAGCCGGCCTCGGTGAAATCGACGGCGTCGACGGCCTCCAAACCGTCACCCGCCACCCCCTTGCCCACACCCCATCCATCCGGCGGCGGCCCCTTCCCCGGCCCCCTCTCCTGCGTGCGTTCGGCGAACAGCACCTCCGCCCGCCGCTGGAGTTCGTCCGCCGAGGCGGCATGCCGATGCCGGACCCGGCTTCGGGTGGCGGGCGGTCGGCGGTGCCGTGAGCGCCCGTCGGAATGAGGGCCGCGTCCCGGCCCGCTGGTCGCCGTCGCTGTGCGTGAGCGTGATCGAAGTGCCATGCGCCGAGGATCGGCCACATCCGCCCTCACGCGATGATCTTGGTCAATTCCCGGGGACTACCCACCGGTTGTGGAAAACTCCGCCACCCGCACGAGTGACGACACCCTTCACGACGTGAACATGCAGCGTCACCGGGGCGAAACCACAACCCCCAACAACCCGGGCCCCGTGTGCGCCCCGATCACCGCCCCGACCTCGCTCACATGCAGGTCGGCAAGTCCCGTCACCCGGGCCCGCAGCCGGTCCGCGAGGGCCGACGCCCGGTCGGGGGCGGCCAGATGATGGACCGCGATGTCGACCGGCGCGCTGCCCGCCCGGTCGGCCGCGATCTCCTCCAGGCGAGCGATGGCCTTCGACGCCGTCCGCACCTTCTCCAGCGGTTCGATCCGGCCGCCATCGAGCTTCAGCAGCGGTTTCACGGCGAGCGCAGACCCCAGGAGGGCCTGTGCGGCCCCGATCCGGCCGCCACGGCGCAGATAGTCGAGGGTGTCGACGTAGAAGTAGGCGGACGTGCCCGCGGCCCGCTTCTCCGCGGCGGTGACCGCCTCGTCGATCGTGCCGCCCGCCTCCGCGGCCTCGGCGGCGGCGAGCGCGCAGAATCCGAGGGCCATCGCGATCATGCCGGTGTCGACCACACGCACCGGAACCGGCGCCTCGCGCGCCGCCAGCACCGCCGCGTCATAGGTGCCGGAGAGCTCGGCGGACAGGTGCAGCGACACGATGCCCGTGGCCCCGGACTCGGCGACCTTTCGGTAGTGCTCCGCGAAGAGCTGGGGGCTGGGCCGCGAGGTGGTGACGGAGCGTCGCTTCTGGAGTGCCTGGGCCAGTGACCGGGTCGAGATCTCGGTGCCCTCTTCCAGCGCGCGGTCCCCGAGGACCACGGTCAGGGGTACCGCGGTGATGCCGTGCCGCTCCATCGTCCCCTGCGGCAGGTAGGCCGTTGAATCCGTGACGATCGCGACATGGCGGGACATGAGCTGGAGGTTACCTGCCGTAGCGTCCGGTCGGCAGCCCGGCCCCTGTCACCCGGGGCTGCCGTGTCCGGATCAAGTCGTGCTCTCGGGACGGGGTTTCTTCTGCCAGGGGTAGGTGGGGCGCGGGCCCGGCGGAGTGATGGCGGGCTTCGTCGGTTCCTCGGCGGTGCGGGAGCGGGGTGTCTCGGGCCAGGTCTGCTGCTCGGTGCTGTTCTCGGCGGCGGAGGCCTCGGGCCACGGGGGCGGTGTCGCGGCGGGCTCGGTCTTCGTCCAGTGCCGCAGTGCACCGGACTCGACGTCGATCTGCGCGCTCAACGTGTCCAGGTCGTCGTCGGCGAAACGGCGGGCGCGGTCGCGTGCCGCCCAGCGCAGTGAGTCCGCCGACTGTGTGATGCGCTCGGTGCGCTCCCGCAGGCCGGGCAGGCGCTCGGCGAGCTTCGCGCGGTCGGGCTCGGCCTCCAGGCGCTTGAGTTCACCGTCCAGTTCGTGGCCGTGTGCGCTGAGCCGTTGGAAAAGGCCGAGGGACTCCTTGAGGGACTCGTCCTCGGCCACGCCCGCGTGCAGCGCGTCCTGGGTGCTCCGCATCGAGGTGCGCAGCTTCAGCCGCAACTGGGCCAGTTCGCCCGCGGGGCCGAGCTGGGCGAAGGACTTGGCGCGCAGGGTGTGGTCCTCGACCGTGCGCCGGGCCTGGGTGATGGTGCGGTCCACCCCGCGCTTGGCGGCGCCGACCACCTTCACCGTCGCGTACACACCGAGCACCACGAAGAGCACGAAAAGCAGGGCCACGATCGCGATCACTGCTTCCACAACGCTCCTCCTCCGCCGGCACGGCACTCCCCGCGCCGCTCTTCAAAGGTAAACGCAACAGGCAGGCCCGGAGTTCCGGAAGAACCCCGAACCTGCCCGTACCGCACCCCTAGGGGACTGAGACCCCGCCCGGCGGATCACGCCGGACAGGCCCTATGTCGAAACGATCCGGACAGGCCCTACGCCGGAACGATGTTCACCAGCTTCGGCGCCCGCACGATCACCTTGCGGATGCCCGCCCCGTCCAGCGCCGCCACGACCTTCTCGTCGGCCAGCGCGACCTTCTCCAGTTCGTCCTCGGAGATGGCCGGCGAGACCTCCAGGCGGGCCTTGACCTTGCCCTTGACCTGGACCACGCAGGTCACCGTCTCGTCCACGACGTACTCCGGGTCGGCGACCGGGAAGTCCTGGTGGACGACCGAGTCGGTGTGGCCCAGCTTGCGCCACAGCTCCTCGGCGATGTGCGGGGCCAGCGGCGCGACCAGCAGCACCAGCGGCTCGGCGACCGCGCGCGGCACGGCGCCGCCCGCCTTGGTCAGGTGGTTGTTCAGCTCGGTGACCTTGGCGATGGCGGTGTTGAAGCGCAGCCCCTCCAGGTCCTGGCGCACCCCGTCGATCGCCTTGTGCAGGGCGCGCAGGGTCGCCTCGTCGGGCTCGGCGTCGACGACGGTCACCTCGCCGGTGCTCTCGTCGACGATGTTGCGCCACAGCCGCTGCAGCAGCCGGTACTGGCCGACCACCGCGCGCGTGTCCCACGGACGGGAGACGTCCAGCGGGCCCATCGCCATCTCGTACAGCCGCAGGGTGTCGGCGCCGTACTCCGCGCAGATCGACTCCGGAGTGACCGCGTTCTTCAGGGACTTGCCCATCTTGCCCAGCAGGCGGCTGACCTTCTCGCCCTGGTAGTAGTACGCGCCGTCGCGCTCCTCCACCTCGGCGGCCGGCACCGCGAAGCCACGGCTGCCGCGGTAGACGAAGGCCTGGATCATGCCCTGGTTGAACAGCTTGTGGAAGGGCTCGGCCGACGAGACGTGCCCCAGGTCGTACAGGACCTTGGACCAGAAGCGCGCGTACAGCAGGTGCAGCACGGCGTGCTCGGCGCCGCCGACGTACAGGTCGACGCCGCCGTGCGGCTGCCCCGCGCGCGGGCCCATCCAGTACTGCTCGATCTCCGGGTCGACCAGCTTCTCGCTGTTGTGCGGGTCCAGGTAGCGCAGTTCGTACCAGCAGGAACCGGCCCAGTTGGGCATGGTGTTGGTCTCGCGGCGGTACGCGCGCGGGCCGCGTCCGTCGCCCAGGTCCAGGGTGACGTTCACCCAGTCCTCGTTGCGGGACAGCGGGGTCTCCGGGGAGGTGTCCGCGTCGTCCGGGTCGAAGGTGCGCGGCGAGTAGTCCTCGACCTCGGGCAGCTCCAGCGGCAGCATCGACTCGGGCAGCGAGTGCGCGATGCCGTCCTCGTCGTAGACGATCGGGAAGGGCTCGCCCCAGTAGCGCTGGCGGCTGAACAGCCAGTCGCGCAGCCGGAAGTTGACGGTGCCCTCGCCGATGCCCTTGGCGGCCAGCCACTCGGTGATGCGTGCCTTGGCCTCGGCGACGCCCAGGCCGTCCAGGGAGACACCCTCACCGCTGGAGTTGATGATCTTCGCGTCGTACGACGCGAAGGCGTCCTCCCACGTCGAGGTGTCGGTGCCCCGGCCGTCGGTCGGCTCGACGATGCACTGGATCGGCAGCTCGAAGGCGCGCGCGAACTCGAAGTCGCGCTGGTCGCCCGCCGGTACGGCCATGATCGCGCCGGTGCCGTAGCCCATCAGGACGTAGTCGGCGATGAAGACGGGGATCTGCTCGCCGTTGACCGGGTTGGTCGCGTACGAGCCGATGAATACGCCGGTCTTGTCCTTGGCCTCGGCCTGGCGCTCGACGTCGGACTTGGAGGCGGCCTGCGCACGGTAGGCGGCGACGGCCTCGGCCGGGGTCGCGTGACCGCCGGTCCAGACGTCGTGCGTGCCCTCGGGCCATTCCTGCGGCGTGAACTTCTCGACCAGCGGGTGCTCGGGTGCCAGCACCATGTAGGTCGCGCCGAACAGGGTGTCCGGGCGTGTGGTGAAGACGGTGATGCGCTCGCCGTCGATCGGGAAGTCGACTCGGGCACCTTCGGAGCGGCCGATCCAGTTGCGCTGCTGCAGCTTGATGGCCTCGGGCCAGTCCAGCTCGTTCAGGTCGTCCAGCAGGCGGTCGGCGTAGGCGGTGATCCGCATGTTCCACTGGCGCAGCTTGGCCTTGAAAACCGGGAAGTTGCCGCGCTCGCTGCGGCCGTCGGCGGTGACCTCCTCGTTGGCCAGCACGGTGCCCAGCCCCGGGCACCAGTTGACCGGCGCGTCGGAGGCGTACGCCAGGCGGTACCCGCTCAGGATGTCGGCGCGGGCGGCGGCCGACAGCTCGCCCCAGGAGCCGCCGCCGGGGACCGCGCGCTCACCGGACTCGAACTGCGCGATCAGCTCGGAGATCGGCCGGGCCTTCTGCGCCTCGTCGTCGTACCAGGAGTTGAAGATCTGCAGGAAGATCCACTGGGTCCACTTGTAGTAGTCCGGGTCGATCGTGGCGAACGACCGGCGCTTGTCGTGGCCCAGGCCCAGCCGGCGCAGCTGGGACTTCATGTTGTAGATGGCGGCCTCGGTGGTGATCCGAGGGTGCTCGCCGGTCTGGACGGCGTGCTGCTCGGCGGGCAGGCCGAAGGCGTCAAAGCCCAGGGTGTGCAGGACGTTGTGGCCGGTCATCCGCTGGAAGCGGGCGAAGACGTCGGTGGCGATGTAGCCCAGCGGGTGGCCGACGTGGAGGCCCGCACCGGAGGGGTACGGGAACATGTCCATGATGAACTTCTTGGGCCGGGCCGCCAGCTGCGGGTCGCCCGCCAGGTCGCCCTTCGGGTTCGGTGCCGCGTAGGTGCCGTCGGCGTCCCAGAAGTCCTGCCAGCGTGCCTCGATCTCGGCCGCGACGGCGGCCGTGTAGCGGTGCGGCGCGGCCACCTCGGCGGGGGCAGCGGGGTTCGTCTCGCTCATGGTCCTCAAAGCTCCATCGATCGTCTCTGCCAGCGGCTGTGTCGTCCGGAAACGAAAAATCCCCTCGCACAGGAGGGGACGCCGCGCCGATTCCGACCACGTCTTCACCGGTGGTCGGGACTGATCAGCGCGGCTCGCTAAGCAGAAGGCGTACGGCACGCATGGCGTTAGGGTACCGCAGCCGTTGAGCAAGCCGCGACGAGCTTACGTATGCCTCTTTGGCACCGGGTGCCGCCCTCGCCGCCGCAGTCGAGCGCACCGATCCATCCGACAGGAACTGAATCAAGGCCAATGGTTACTTCGCGTAACAGCCACTAAGGGACATCACAACGGCCCCGCAGTCATTTGATAACAACGCAATAACTCAAACACCGTACCCGCCGGTATGGCGCCACTTAGAGTGCGGCAGCGGGACCGCCTTCCCGAACCGCTCGGAGTTGCCCCCATGAACGCTCGCAGTAGTAACAGCACGCTCCCCAGGACTGGCCGGTCGGCCTATGGGGTGGCGACGGCCGTCTTTCTGCTGGCCATCCCTCTGGTCGTGATCTATGGAGGTGTCTGGCTCCAGGACTTCCTCAACTTCGGGGCGGGCGTGGTGACGCTTGTCCTCCTCACCTGCTCCGTGATCTGGGGGCTCGTCGCGCAGGACCGGTTGATCCTCAACACCCGGCAGCGGATCCTCGCGCAGGGCATCCACCGGATCACCGCCGTGGGCTCGATCGCATTCCTCCTGCTGCACATCGGAATCAAACTGACCCTCGACCACACGACGTGGATCGCCGCCTTCATCCCCTTCGGACTCGGCTTCAGCAGCAGCGGCGGGCTCATCGGTCTCGGCACCCTGGCCGGCCAGCTCATGATCTTCGTCGGCATCACCGGCGCGCTGCGCAACCAGTTCGCCTCCCCTGCACCGGTCGCCGCCCGCTGGCGGGCCATGCACATGCTGGCCTACCCGGCCTGGTGCGCCGGACTGGTCCACGGCCTGTACGCGGGACGCGCGGTGAAGGCCCCGATCTTCACGTACATGTACGCGCTCTGCGTGCTCGGGGTCATTGCTGCCCTGGCTCTACGCGCGGCACCTCGCCCGTTCAAGCGCAAGGTCACCGACCGGCTCACCGCGATACTCGGCTCGGAGGAGCGGTCGGGTCGCGAGGACCTGGAGGCCAGCCGGGCCAGGAGGGGCTCGGAGACCGCCGCGCCGGGCCGCGAGGGCCGTCGCTCCGCCGAGCCGGGCCGCGAGGGCCGTCGCTCCGCCGAGCCGGGCCGCGAGGGCCGTCGCTCCGCCGAGTCCGCCGGGCGCCGTTCGGAGTCCGCCCTGCCCGGCTACGAGGGCCTGTCCCAGACCGGCTCCATGCCCGCCTACCAGGCTCCCCCCGCCCCCGAGCCCGCGGGCAACGGATTCGCCGCCGCCTATCGCGCCGTGTCACCCAACGCGCAGCAGCCCTACGAGACCGGCCAGACCGCGCGCATGGATCTGCCGATGGACATACAGCCCACGGAGGCCATCCCGCGCATGGACGGCGGCGGCAGCACCTCCGGCAGCTGGCCGATCCCGTCTCCGCCGCCGGTCGGCGAGGCACCTCCCTCTGCCTACGACCCACTCCAGGACACGGGATACAACATCCCCACCTATAGCAGCAATTCGGGCACCGCCAGCTATCTCTCGGGTGATGTGCACGACACGGGTGAGTCGAACAACCTCTACGGCGCGTACAACCCGAACGACACGTACAACAGCGGTCCCGCCACTGATCCAACGCCCGGTCAGTCGTACGACTTCGACTCACCGGGATCGGGCGAACCTTGGAACACGCCTTCCGGAGGCTATAGGTGAACGAGGCCCTGCCCGACGTACCAGAAGTCCGCGTCGTCGGTCTTCCTCAGCTCACGTCGGGCTTCGACCTTGTCGAACGACTTGACCTGCCCATGCACCTGAAGGTGCACGGGCCGCTCGAACCCATGGGCGGCGAGCAGCTCGCGAAGCTGTCCGAAGCCATCAACCTGAAGGGGCGCGGCGGCGCCGGATTCCCCTTCCACAAGAAGCTGCGCTCGGTCGCCGAGGCCGCGATCAAGCGCGGCGTACGGCCGGTCGTCGTCGTCAACGGCAGCGAGGACGAACCGGCCTGCCGCAAGGACACGGTGCTCATCAACCGTGCCCCGCACCTCATCCTGGACGGCGCACTCCTGGCCGCCGAAGCCCTGGGTGCCCGCACGCTCGTGGTGGGGGTCACCCGGGAGTCGACCCAGCGCTCCATGGAGGCCGCCCTCGCCGAACGCGGCCTCAGCAACGGCCGCAGATCGGCTCTACGCGCACGCGTGCAGCGCAACCCGGTCCGCATGGTCACCGGAGCGGCGGCCTCGCTGATCCGGTCCATCGACGGCGGTCCGGCCATCCCGCCCGGCCGCAAGATCAGCGCCTCCCAGAGCGGTGTCGGCGGTGCGCCGACCCTGCTGTCCAACGCCGAGACCTTCGCGCAGCTGGCGATCGCCGCGCGCATCGGCCCGGAGCGCTACGGCAACACCGGGTTGTACGACGAGCCGGGCACCGTCATGCTCACCGTCTCCGGCGCCGTCGCGCGCCCCATGGTGATCGAGGTCCCCACGGGCGTACCGCTGCGCTACGTCCTGCAGTTGGCCGGCGCCCCGCCGGTCCCGCAGGGCGTGCTGACCGGCGGCTACCACGGCAAGTGGATCGACGCGGCGACGGTCAACGAGGCGATCGTCTCCCGCAACTCCCTGGACGCCGTGGGCGGCGCGCTCGGCGCCGGCGCGATCCTGCCGATCACTCAGGAGACCTGCCCGCTGGGCGAGTCGCTGCGCGTGGCGCAGTGGCTGGCCGAGGAGAGCGCGGGCCAGTGCGGCCCCTGCTACCTCGGTCTGCCGGCCGCCGCGCGCGGCATGGAGGACATCCTCAACGGCGGCGGTCCTGCCGCCCTGGAGGCGCTCAAGCAGGTCGCCAAGAACGTGAAGCGGCGCGGCGCGTGCTCGCACCCGGACGGCTCCGCGATGTTCCTGGAGTCGACCATCAAGGCGTTCACGGACGACCTGGCCGCCCATGTCCTCGGAAACGGCTGCGGACGGCCCGTGGAGGGCGTTCTGCCGCTCTTCGAGGGCGGCAGGATGCCGACGGGCATCCCGGGCGGCGGCGAGGCCGAGGAGGAGAACGGCCCCAGCCGTCAGAAGATCTACGTCGACTGGACGCTGTGCCGGGGCCACGGCCTGTGCGCCGACATCCTCCCCGAGGTCTTCGAACTCGGCGCCGACGGCTTCCCGACGGTCGCCCAGGCCCAGGTACCGCGCTACGCCGAGGCGAAGGCGCTCCGCGCGGTGCGTCGTTGCCCCGCCCTCGCCCTGCGTCTGGAGGATGAGGCACCGCGCGACAAGGGCCCCTCCCGCAACCTGCCGGTCCTCTCCCAGGGCCGCGGAAGGCGTGCGCTGGGCCGCTGAAGCCGACAGCAGACGACTGAGGGGGCCGCCCGATCCGGGCGGCCCCCTCAGTCGTAACTGTCCCTGGAAACAAGTAAATCCCGCCGGATCAAGATGACCCGGCGGGATCTTTCTGTGGAGCTAAGGAGATTTGAACTCCTGACCCCCTGCATGCCATGCAGGTGCTCTACCAACTGAGCTATAGCCCCAGGTTCTGTTCCACCTGGTTTCCCTGGCGGCGACGCCAACATTACACGGTCCACCGGGTGGAACACCAAATCGTTTCCCTGCGGGCAGGAGCACCGACGTCAAGCGGTCACGAACGAGTAGAACCGCTTCAGCGTGCAGTGTTCCTCAAGGAGCCGACCATAGATCGGCTCGCCCTCGAGTTCGCGGTACGTCTCGATGGGGTCGCCTTTTATGATCAGCGCCCGCGCGCACTCCTCGCACCAGTACTGGTAGTCGGGATTGACCGGCTCCATGTCCCGCACGATCGGCGTCCCGCTGCCGCACCAGTCGCACTTTCGCCTGTGTGCACCCATCGATCAGCTCCAGCTGTGGCCGCAGGCCGTGCACACGTAGGAGATTCCTCCATTGTCGCCGAGTACTTGCGCCACGTGGACGGAACCGCAGGAAGGGCAGATGAGGCGGACGGTCGTGTCCCTTGTCGATGCCGCTTCGCGGAGGTGGCCGACCTCCACGAGGATGCTCGCAGGCATCACTACTCCCTCCCGTCGGGCCGCGCCCCCTTCCGGCCGTTTGATTCTGCCACGGCCGGACCAATACGGTCAGCGACGCCTGAGTACCAGTCCGGACACGGCGCCCACCGCGGCGGTCCCGGCCAGCGCGAACATGCACGCCAACAGCGCCTCCGCAGAGGTATACGCCTCAGAGGGGCCGAGTGACTCAAGTCGGTTCAAGAAGAGTGTGCCGAAGCCCGCGACACCGGTCAGCTGACCGAGCTGAGCGACCGTGGCGAGCAGACCGCTGGCGTCCGCCGCGTACTCCGGCGGCACCGTGGCGAGGGCCCGCGTGAGCGTGGGACTGAAGGCGAGCGCGAGCCCCACTCCGACGACGGCGTACACGACGGGCAACAACGGACCGCCGGAGTCGCCGCCCTTGAGGACCAGGCCCACGCCCGCCGCGCCCAGCGCCAGCACCAGGAACCCGGCGGGTGTCAGCAGGCGATGCCAGGACGCCGGCCAGCCGCGCCAGGTCAGCCCGACCAGGCCGAAGACGATCGCGGTCGGCGCGAAGGTGAGGCCGGTCCGCAGGGCGCTGAAGCCGAGACCACCCTGGACGTGCAGGGTGAGGGCGAAGAGGAAACCGCCGTTGACGGCCATGACCGCGAGGATCCGGAAGGCTGCGAGGCCCATTCCGGGGTGGCGCACCACGCTCGGTGTGATCAGCGGAGCGCCGCCACGCCGGGCCAGCCTGGACTCGTACCAGCAGAAGACGGCGAACAGGACGGCGGCCGTGAGCAGTGACAGCCAGGACCACAGCGGCCAGTCCTGCTCCTGTCCGAGCACCAACGGCACCGTGAACAACGACACCGCCGCACCGAGCAGCACCAGGCCCGGCAGGTCGAGGCCGCGCGTCCGGTTCCGGGGCGTCGCGCGATCCCCGGGCGGCAGGACACGACTCCCGACGGCCAGCAGTACGACGCCCACCGGCACGTTCACCAGGAACACCGGCCGCCAGCCGGTGCCGAACAGGTCGGCGCTGACCAGTATCCCGCCGACGACCTGTCCGGCGGCGGCCCCGACGGCGAGGACCGCCGAGTACGCGCCGAGCGCCTTCGCCCTGGCCTCGCCGGTGAAGTTGCGCTGGATCAGGCTGAGCACCTGGGGGATCATCACCGCCGAACCGGCGCCCTGCACCAGCCGGAAGACGATCAGTTCGGTGGCGCCCTGCGCCAGTCCGCAAGCGAGCGAGGCCGCCGTGAACAGGGCGAGCCCGGCGAGGTGGACCCTGCCGTGGCCGAACCGTTCGCCGAGCCGGGCGCCGGTGATCAGCAGTACCGAGTACGTGATGGCGTATCCGGCGATGACCAGCTGCAGTTCGGCGCCCGAGGCGTGCAGCTCCGTGCCGATCGTGGGGGCCGCGACGTTCACGATGAACACATCGAGCAGCGCCATGAACTGGGCGGCGAGCACGAGCGCGAGCAGCGGCCGGGGCCGATTGTCAGTGGCGGGTGCTTCACTTCTGACAGGTGGGGACACGGATGCGGGACCTGGTCCCGTCCGAGGTGTGGTCGTCATGCCATCGAGCCTGAGGACACTCCGGTACGGGTGCCGAGAGCCCGCTGATGCTGGTACTGCCAGCACCTGGCAAGCGCCGGGTCCGGCATCGAGGATGGTCGTGACGAGGGGGACGTGACGATGGGGACGACACAGCGACGACGGCCCGAGCTGGCCTCGTTCCTGCGCAGCAGGCGGGCCCGGGTGACCCCGGCCGACGTGGGTATGCCACCGGGCCTCAGGCGCCGCACTCCAGGCCTGCGCCGCGAGGAGGTCGCCCAGCTCTCCGGTGTCGGCGTGACCTGGTACACATGGCTGGAGCAGGGGCGGCCGATCAACGCGTCCGCGCAGGTCCTCGACGCCGTGGCCCGCACCCTGCGGCTCGACCCTCCGGAGCGCGAGCATCTCTACCGCCTGGCCGAGGTGCCGTTCGCCCCGGCCCCGGAGCGACTGACCCAGGACGCGGGGCCGGAGGTACAGGGCATCATCGATGCCCTCGACCCGCTCCCCGCGGTCGTCTACAACTCGCGCTACGACATCCTGGCCACGAATCCGGGTTACCGGGACCTGTTCCTGATCCGGGAGATCATCGACATCGGGGTGCCGAACGCGCTGTGGACGTTGTTCACGGTGTCCGAGCATGTCTGTCCGGTGATGTACCGGGAGCGTGAACTGCCGGTCATGGTGGCAACGCTGCGGTCCTCGTACGGCAGACATGTGGGCGAGCCGGCCTGGGAGCGCTACATAGCCGCGCTGGCGGCGGCCAGCCCTTATTTCGCGGAACTGTGGGCGAGCGGAAAGGTGGTGGAGCCCGGACCACGGGTCAAGACGTTCCGTCACGAGGCCGTGGGCGAACTGCGGATGACGTCGCAGTCGCTGTCGATCGACGGGATGCCCGAGTGCCGGATCGTGGTCTACACGCCGGAGGACGAGGAGACACGTGAAAAATCCCGCCTCCTGAGGGAGACGGGATCAATCGATCTTTGACAACTCAACAGAGTGTCCACCTGTGGAGCTAAGGAGAATTGAACTCCTGACCTCCTGCATGCCATGCAGGCGCTCTACCAACTGAGCTATAGCCCCGCGTGTTCTTCCCGCTCGGCGGGGGCGAACAAGAAGAACTTTAGCCTGCGACCTGGCCGAAAGTGAAATCCGGGTACGGGGTCCTGGTGGCCGCCGGATCCGGCGCTCAGTCGTCGTCGCCGAGCACCGGCTCCGGGAGGGTGCCGGCGTTGTGCTCCAGGAGGCGCCAGCCACGGGCGCCCTGGCCGAGGACGGACCAGCAGCAGTTGGAGAGGCCGCCGAGACTCTCCCAGTGCCGGGCGTCCAGTCCGAGCAGCCGTCCGATGGTGGTACGGATCGTGCCGCCGTGGCTGACCACGACGAGGGTGCCGTCCTCGGGAAGCTTCTCGGTGTGCCGGAGCACGACGGGGGCGGCGCGGTCGGCGACCTCGGTCTCCAGTTCGCCCCCGCCGCGGCGCACCGGCTCACCGCGCTTCCACGCGGCGTACTCGTCGCCGTGCCGGGCGATGATCTCCTCGTGTGTCAGCCCCTGCCAGACGCCCGCGTAGGTCTCGCGCAGACCCTCGTCGTGGGCCACGTCCAGGCCGGTGAGCTCGGCGAGCTCGGCGGCCGTGTTCGCTGCCCGCCGCAGGTCGGAGGCGACGATCGCGTCGGGCTGGAGGGAGGCCAGCAACCGGGCGGCACGGCGGGCCTGGCCGACGCCGGTCTCGGTGAGCTCGACGTCGGTGGTGCCCTGGAAGCGGCGCTCCACGTTCCAGGAGGTCTGCCCGTGCCGCCACAGGATGACGCGGCGGCCCCGGCCCTTCCGGTCGGCGGGAGCTGTCACCGCGGCTCCCCGAACTCGGCGTCGTCCTCGTCGGCGCGGAGCTTGGCGTGCTCCTCGGCCTTGCCGCGCGTCGCCTTGGCGTCGGCGGGCAGCTCCAGCTCGGGGCAGTCCTTCCACAGCCGCTCCAGGGCGTAGAAGACGCGCTCCTCGCTGTGCTGGACATGGACGACGATGTCCACGTAGTCGAGCAGGACCCAGCGGGCCTCGCGGTCGCCCTCGCGGCGCACCGGCTTGGCGCCGAGTTCCTTGGAGAGACGCTCCTCGATCTCGTCGACGATGGACTTGACCTGACGGTCGTTGGGCGCGGACGCCAGGAGGAAGGCGTCGGTGATCGAGAGGACGTCGCTGACGTCGTAGGCGATCACGTCATGGGCGAGCTTGTCGGCGGCCGCCTGCGCGGCGGTGTGGACGAGCTCGAGAGAACGGTCAGTCGCGGTCACTACAAGGCTTTCGGTCGGCGGTCACTTGAACCCAAGGGTCTCACGGACCGCCGACGGCACCCCACGTGATTGTTCTGATCACGTGGGGGCCGTTCCCTCCCGGAGGCCGTGCCTAGGACGAGGAGGACGGCTTGTAGTCCTGGCCGAGGACCACGGAGACGTTCGCGCTCGACGCGATCGTGCCCTTGCTGACGGCGCTGGTGGGAAGGCCCAGGGTCTTGGCGACCTCGGTGGCGTTCGCCTTGTCGGCGGCGTCGGCGTAGACGACCTTGGACGTGGTCTGCGCGGTGGCGGGCGTGCCGCCGTCGACGAAGGTGAAGCCGCCGTTGAGGAGGACGACACGGGCCTTCTCTGTGTTGTCCTTGGTGCCGGTGGCGTTCTGGACGGAGACGCTGACGGCCGCGTCCTTGTCGGGGCTCTTCGCCTTGCCGCCGAGGACGTCCTTGACCACGCTCGCGCTGGCTTCGGCGCTCAGGGTGCCGTCCTGCTGGACGGGCAGCAGCGCGGTCTTGTAGTCGCCACCCTTGGCGAGGTCGGCAAGCTTGGCGAGGAAGGTGCCGAGGTCCTTGTCGGTGAGGGACGGGTCGAGGATCTGCGCCAGCGTCTGCACGGTGGTGGTGGCGGCCGTCGGGTCGGAGGACAGCTTGCGCAGCATGGCCTGCATGACCTGGCCGAAGCGCTCCAGCTGGGCGTTCTGGGCCTCGCCGGAGGCGCGGTAGGTGGCGTAGGCGACGGCCATCTTGCCGCTGAGGGTCTGGCCCTTTCCCTTGCTCACCAGGGGTGCCTCGCCCTTCTTCTTGGCGGCGGGGTCGGGCACGTCGACATTGGTGTCGACGTCGACGTTGCCGACGAGGTCGACCAGGTTCTGCAGATAGGGAGTGTCGAGTCGCCAGGTGCCCTCGATGTCGGTGCCGAGGACGGTGTCGAGGGAGTCCAGTGTCCCGGAGGAGCCGTCGTCGTCGACCGACTTGGCGAGGGTGGTCGTGGTGCCGTCGTCGGCCGTCAGATTGAGGGAGTTGGGGATCAGGACGGTGGTGCCCTGCTTGGTGGTGGTGTTGTCGACGAGCAGCGCCGTGGAGGTGCCGCCCTTCGCGGTGTCGTGCAGATGGACGACGATCACGTCGCGGTTCTGGGCGCCGGCCGCGATCGTGGTGCCCTGTTTGCTCTCCGAGTCGGACAGGGCGGGCAGCTTCCCGGCGTACCAGAGGTAGCCGACACCGCCCACCGCGACCAGGGCGAGGACGACGACCAGGGCGACGAGCCGACTGCGGGCGCGGCGCTTGGCCTCCTCGCGGCGCTCGGTGCGGTTCTCGGTGAAGTTGAGCCAGTCGATGACGTCCTCGGAGTCACCGTCGGGCTCCTCCACGAACGCGAACTGCGCGGTGTGGTACTGCCGTTCGTCACCGTCGGCAAGGCCGCCTCCGGCGGGGTCCGCACCCGGGCGGCCCTCGTCGGACGCGGGGCGGAAGCCCTGGCCGCCCTGTGTGCCTCCGGCGTACCCCGGTCCCGGCCGCGTGGCCTCCGGGTACCCGCGGCCGCCGGTCCGCGTGTTCGACGAGGTGCCCTCGACCCGCCCGCCCTGCTGCGGGATGTAGGCGGTCTGTTCGGCGACACGGGGCTGCTGGCCGCTCGTCGCGGGCCGACCGTAGGGGTCGTACGCCCTCGCCGAACCGCCGCCGTGCTGGGCGCCGTTGCCATAGGGATTGTGGGGCGGCACGGGAGCCTGCTGCCCGGTGTCACCGCCGCTGTAGGGGTCGTACGGCGGCACGGGGTTCTGACTGCCCGTCTCGTACGAGGTGGGTTGCTGCCGACGGCTGTCCGTGGCGTACGGGTCGTAGCCGTAGCCCTGCTGTGCGTAGGGGTCGTACTGCTGTGGCGGGGCCTGCTGTGGCGGGGCCTGCTGTGGCGAGACGTGCTGGTAGACCGGCCGGCCGTACTCGTCGTAGCCGACGAGTTCGTACGGGTTCTCGTGCTCGTCGCCGTAGCCCGCGTCGTATCGGTCGTTCACCGGTGCCCCTCTCGGCTCACTCGCCGCGGTACAGCTCGCGCTTGTCGATGTAGCGCACCACGCCGTCCGGCACCAGGTACCAGACGGGGTCGCCCTTGGCGACCCTCGCCCGGCAGTCGGTGGAGGAGATGGCCAGGGCGGGGACCTCTACGAGCGAGACGCCGCCCTCGGGCAGTCCGGGGTCGGCCAGGGTGTGGCCGGGCCGGGTGACTCCGATGAAGTGCGCGAGGGAGAACAGTTCTTCCGCGTCCCGCCAGGTGAGGATCTGGCCGAGAGCGTCGGCGCCCGTGATGAAGAAGAGGTCGGTGTCGGGGTTCAGGGCCTTGAGGTCGCGCAGTGTGTCCGTGGTGTAGGTCGCACCACCGCGGTCGATGTCGATGCGGCTGACCGAGAACTGCGGGTTCTCGGCGGTCGCGATGACCGTCATCAGATAGCGGTCCTCGGCCGGCGAGACCCTGCGGTGGGTCTTCTGCCATGGCTGCCCGGTCGGAACGAACACGACCTCGTCCAGGTGGAACTGCGCGGCGACCTCACTGGCCGCCACGAGGTGCCCGTGGTGGATCGGGTCGAACGTTCCGCCCATGACGCCGAGGCGGCGCTTGCCGGGGTTCGACGGGCCGTTGCCCGGGCCGGTAGGCATGTCCTGCTCTCCCATGCGTGCAGACCCTACCGGCCCGCCCTGAGGACACCGGCCGGGGGAGACCCGGAGTGCCCCGCTTTGGGCACCCGGTGCCTCAGCGGTCGCGGTTGAAACGGGTGGTGATCCACAGCAGAAGCAGCAGGATGATGAACGCGCCACCGCCGGTCACCAACGGGCTGAGGCTCTCGTGGTTGCCGCCGTGCTCCTCGCCCTCGGCAGCGAGGGTGACCAACTGGGCAGCGGTGCTGTGGAAGCTCATCTTCGGCAGGACCTATCCGGTGAGGGCGGGATAAAGATGTCGGCCCATCGTAATCGGGCGCCGAGGCGGCGATCACGCCGACTCCACTGTTGGAGGGCAACGGCAGGGCACAACGGGGGGCACAGGGACGGTTCGGGGAACCTTCGTCCTCTCTCACTCGTCCTTCCGCTTGTACCCCCGCAGCAGGAACCAGGCGGTGAACGCACAGCCCAGGAACATCACGATCAGTACGACCCGGAGCAGATTTCCGGACCCTTGCTGTTCGGCGGCGCTCGCGGCCTCGGTGAGCCAGGCGGCCCGGGTGTGCTCCATGACATGACTCCTTCGCTGTACTGCCCGTCCACGCTATCTCCGCCTAGGCTGGGCTCTGCTTCGGGGGCGCAAAGGGCCGCACTAGGGTCCGCAAAGGATCACAGGGGCCGAAGAGGCACAGCCAAAGACGCACATGGGGGAAGACATGTCCGACGACGGCCATCAGAACAACGGACACGAGAACGTGCCGAGCAGGCAGCGCAAGCGTTTCCCGGGAATCTCCTCGCGTGCGTACGAACATCCCGCCGACCGCTCCGCCCTGGTGGCGCTGCGCAAGCTGAGCGGCTTCGACACGGTTTTCAAGGCGCTCAGCGGTCTGCTCCCCGAGCGGAGCCTGAGGCTGCTGTTCCTGTCCGACTCGGTGCGCGTGTCCGACCAGCAGTTCGCGTACCTCAACGACATGCTGCGGGACGCGTGCTACATCCTGGACCTGGAGAAGGTCCCGCCGATGTACGTCAACCAGGACCCGCAGCCGAACGCGATGTGCATCGGTCTGGACGAGCCGATCATCGTCGTCACCACGGGCCTGGTCGATCTGCTCGACGAGGAGGAGATGCGGGCGGTCGTCGGGCACGAGGTGGGCCACGCCCTGTCCGGCCACTCGGTCTACCGGACGATCCTGCTGTTCCTGACCAACCTGGCCCTCCGGGTGGCGTGGATCCCGCTGGGCAACATCGCGATCATGGCGATCGTGACGGCGCTGCGCGAGTGGTTCCGCAAGTCGGAGCTGTCGGCGGACCGGGCGGGCCTGCTGGTCGGCCAGGACCTCAAGGCCTCGATGCGCGGTCTGATGAAGCTGGCCGGCGGCCACCATCTGCACGAGATGAACGTGGACGCGTTCCTGAAGCAGGCCGAGGAGTACGAGGCCGGCGGCGACCTGCGCGACTCGGTCCTGAAGATCCTGAACGTCCTGCCGCGCACCCATCCCTTCACCACCATCCGGGCCGCCGAGCTGAAGAAGTGGTCCGAGTCCCGCGACTACCAGCGGATCATGGACGGCCACTACCCGCGCCGTACCGAGGACAAGGACACCTCGGTCTCCGACAGCTTCCGCGAGTCCGCGGCAAGCTACGCGAGCAACGTCAAGAGCTCCAAGGACCCCCTGATGAAGCTGGTCAACGACATCGCGGGCGGAGCAGGCGACCTGGGCGGCAGGGTACGGAGGGGCTTCGGCGGCTTCTCGAGTTCGTCACCACGGGATGACGAGCCCCCGACGGACACGGCTCGTGACAGCGAAGGGAACTGAAACTCCCTAGGGGCGCGGGGCTGTATCGATGGCGGCTCCGCCGCGTGGGTGCGACAAGCCCCCACCGGACCCGCAGCCGACGAACGACCTCGTGCCCCGGTCACACCTTCGGCTGCGCACTGGTGGCCAACGATCCGCACAACGCGGTCGCACTACCGGTGGCATAGGGATCCGTCCCCGCCGGCCCACCCGCCTTGGCCGTCTCCCCGGCGAGCAGGGGATGCAGCCGCCCGACGGAGTCCGCCGCACACGACAGCGGCCCAGCCTGGACATAGGACACGACCAGCTGGGCCGTGTGCATCCGCAGATCATCCCGGTCGAAGCGGAAGTGCAGCTCACGCCGGACGGTGAACAGCGACACCTCGGATTCCGCGCCGCCGACCGACCGCAGCGCGTACACGAACGTGTGGTCCGCGGTCACCTCCAGCGTCGATGAGTCGGTCTCTGCGGCCTGAAGACTGCCCTGCACCCGGATCCTGCCGTCGGCCAGCCGCGCCTCGGCGGGGTCGAAGCGAACCAGCCACCCGGTCGGCGCGTGCCGCCCGTCCGCGGCGGGGTGGGCGAAACTCTGGTCGAACTGGTCGAGTTGGTCCGTGTCGAGAAGCACACGTACGGCGCGGACCTGGTCGCCGAGAAGGACGTCCGGGTCGAGCGAGGACCGCACGATGTAGTCCTTGGCCGTGGTCAGCGCGCTCACGACCTGGCTGTCGGAGAAGTGCTCGGTGCGCCGGGAGGCCGGCAGCGGGATGCCCTCGGCGCCGACGCGGAACTGCGCGGCGGGGCTGTGCGCGTACAGGTACTCGGCGCCGGTGTGCCCGGGGACCCTGCCCTCGGGGGCCAGCGGGATGACGGTCATCCGCAGGGGCTCCACGGGTTGCGGGACCGCGGAGGTCTGGTAGGGGTGCCGTACGCCCATGTAGATCGCGGTGCCGAAGGCGACGGCGATCAGCAGGACCAGGATCAGTGCCTGCCGGGACAGGCCCCGGCGCAGCGGCGCGCGGCGGCGTACGGCGGGTGCGTGGTCGGCCATGCGTTCCTGCGCGGAGAACTCCTGGAGGCGGGCAGCGCGGACGAACGACTCGTCGAAGACGACGGATCGGTACTCGTCCTCACCACCTGCGGGGGCGCCCTCGGGTGTCCCCTCAGGTGGGTCTCCTGGCCCTCCCATATCTTCAGGGTAGGTCCCGGGGAGCTCAGGTAAACGCCCTGCCGCACGACAAGTTCTGACAGGTTCTCACCAAGAACGTCAGGGTGTTCGCGGGACCGCGGAGACGGCTGGCTGGGAGTAGTCGGCGGACGCCGAGGGCGTCACCGTGCTCCCCTGCTCCAGGCCGGTCGAGGCGGGCGGCGGAACCCGGTCACGGCTGCCCGAGGAGGCGCCACGGTAGACGGCCGTGAAGGCCAGCGCGACCATGCCGATGCCCATGACCAGGGCGAGCATCCAGGCGACGGGGCGGTGCCAGCGGACCTGTTTGCCGTACGTCCCCGGGGCGCCGTAGCGCCCTTCGAGGACCTCGGTGTCGTCCAGGTCGTCGAGGTCCGGATCATGGCCGAAACTGCCGGGTCCGTACCTGTCGTCGTACCGCTCGCCTCTGGGGCGGGCCCGGCGGGCCTCGGCCTCGGAGGCCTCCGCTCTCGCCTGGGCCGCGGCCAGGAGGCGTTCGACGGCGGTCGGCTCGTGCACCACGGCCGCCTGCACGAAGGCCTCGTCGAAGACCACGGAGGCGAACTCTTCGTCCGACACCCCGCGGTCGTGGTCGTCGTCGGGCTCCCAGCCGTCAGGGAACGGCGTGCCCCCCACGTCCTCCGGCACGGATCCAGAGTAGACCTGGGGGGTCAATTTGGGCAGACGGTATGGAGATTCATCCGTCTTGTGACACACCTCTCGTGCGGCACGGAAGCGGGAGGGGGCGCCTGCCGGTCGCATATGCCCTGGCCGCGCGCCCCCTGTCCACCCCGGATCAGCGCCGGATGTGACCGTCTCCGGTGACGATGTACTTCGTGCTCGTCAGCTCCGGCAGGCCCATCGGACCGCGGGCGTGCAGCTTCTGGGTGGAGATGCCGATCTCCGCGCCGAAGCCGAACTGCCCGCCGTCGGTGAAGCGGGTGGAGGCGTTCACCGCGACGGTCGTGGAGTCGACCAGCTGGGTGAAGCGGCGGGCGGCCTGCTGGGAGGTGGTGACGATGGCCTCGGTGTGGCCGGACGTCCACAGCCGGATGTGCTCGACGGCCTTGTCCAGCGAGTCGACGACGGCGGCGGCGATGTCGTAGGAGAGGTACTCGGTGTCCCAGTCGTCCGGCGTGGCCTCGACGACGGTCGCCTTGGTGTCCTTCGCGTACGCCAGCACGCGCGGGTCGGCGTGGACGGTCACCCCGGCCTCCGCGAGGGCGTCCAGGGCGCGCGGCAGGAACTCGGGGGCGATGTCCTGGTGGACCAGGAGGGTCTCGGCGGCGTTGCAGACGCTGGGGCGCTGGGCCTTGGAGTTGATCAGGATGTCGATCGCCATGTCGAGGTCGGCGTGGGCATCGACGTAGACGTGGCAGTTGCCGGTACCGGTCTCGATGACGGGGACGATCGACTCGGTCACGACGGTCTGGATCAGCGAGGCGCCGCCGCGCGGGATCAGCACGTCGACCAGGCCGCGGGCGCGCATCAGCTCGCGGACGCTCTCTCGGCTCTCGCCGGGCACGAGCTGGACGGCGTCGGCGGGCAGCCCGGCCCCGCCCACGGCGTCGCGCAGGACCCGCACGAGGGCGGTGTTCGACTCGTACGCGGAGGCCGAGCCGCGCAGCAGGACGGCGTTGCCGGACTTCAGACACAGGGCGGCGGCGTCGACCGTGACGTTCGGGCGGGCCTCGTAGATGATGCCGACCACGCCGAGCGGGACGCGGACCTGGCGCAGGTCGATGCCGTTCGGGAGGGTCGAGCCGCGGACGACCTCGCCCACCGGGTCGGGCAGCGCCACGACGTCCCGGACGTCCGAGGCGATCGCGCGCACCCGCTCCGGGGTGAGCGTCAGCCGGTCGATGACCGTCTCGCTGGTGCCTGCCTCGCGGGCCTTGGCGATGTCCTTGGCGTTGGCCTCGACGATCTCGCTCGTACGGACCTCCAGGGCGTCCGCGATGGCGAGCAGCGCGTCGTCCTTCTCGGCCCTCGGCAGCGGGGCGAGGTCGGCGGCGGCGGCCTTGGCCCGGTAGGCGGCCTGGGTGACCGGGGTCATGGAGTCGTACGGCGAGAGCGAGGTCATACCGGAAGGGTAGTGCGCCGGACGGGCCCGTCCACCGCTTGTTCCACAGCGCGAGACGGGATCAAAAGGGACACTCTCATGGGGCCACGATCAGAACGGGTGGACCCCGACCGGCGAGGCCGGCGGCGGCCCGTAGCCCTCGGCGATGCGCTGGTGGTAGGTCTGGCGGTCGATGACCTCCAGACCGACGATCTCCCACGGCGGCAGGCCCGCGGTCTGCCGGTGCTCGCCCCACAGGCGCAGGGCGACGGCGGCCGCGTCGTGCAGGTCGCGGGCCTCCTCCCAGTACCGGATCTCCGCGTGGTCGTTGGCGTAGCGGCTGGTCAGCAGGAAGGGGTGGTCGTGGGCGAGCTGTTCGAGAGCGCGCCTGACCTCCTTGAGCGGAGCCTCCTCGCCGGAGACGCTGAGGGTGACGTGCCACAGACGGGGCAGGTCCGCGGGCCTCTCACCCTCGAAACGGTCCCCGGCCGCGACACTCGTCAGGGCCCGCTCCTCACCGGCCGCCCTGGCCACCGTGGCTTCGGACCCGCCACGGGACGCCGCCGCCCCAGGGCGCACTCGTCTCACGACGGCCTCCTTTACGCACAGGTCGACCCCACGGGTCGGGCGGAATGTGTCCCAGAGACAAAGTTGAGCAGGCCGCAAGGGCTCGTGGGGCGATTTTGCGGAACGTCCACCTCAGGGCGATGCTCTTGGCGGGGCGTTCACCCTGTTTTCGGGCGTACGGCCTTCTCGGCGGCGCCCCTCAGGGGTGCAGGATCACCAGATCGTCCCGGTGGACGACCTCCCGCTCGTACGCCGGCCCCAGCTCCCGCGCCAGCTCCCGGGTGGAGCGGCCGATCAGCCGTGGGATCTCCTTGGCGTCGAAATTGACGAGCCCCCGGGCCACCGCGTGCCCCGTGCCGTCCCGCAGCTCGACGGGGTCGCCCGCGACGAACTCGCCCTCGACGGAGGCGATCCCGGCCGGCAGCAGCGAGGTGCGCCGGTCCACGACCGCCCTCACCGCCCCGTCGTCCAGGGTCAGCGAACCCTGCGGGGTGGACGCGTGCTGGAGCCACAGCAGCCGGTCGGCGGAGCGCTTGCCCGCGGGGTGGAAGTAGGTGCCGGTGTCGCCGCCGGACAGCGCGTCGGCCGCGTGGACCGTGCTGGTCAGCACCACGGGGATACCGGCGGCGGCCGCGATCCGGGCGGCCTCGACCTTGGTGACCATGCCGCCGGTGCCGACGCCCGCCTTGCCCGCACTGCCGATCTCCATGCCCGCCAGGTCCTCGGGCCCGCGCACCTGCGCTATCCGCGAGGTCCCCGGCCGGCTGGGGTCGCCGTCGTAGACGCCGTCGATGTCGGAGAGCAGGACCAGCAGGTCGGCGTGGACCAGATGGGCCACCAGTGCCGCGAGCCGGTCGTTGTCGCCGAAGCGGATCTCGTCGGTGGCGACGGTGTCGTTCTCGTTCACGATCGGGAAGGCGCCCATCGCGAGGAGTTTGTCGAGGGTGCGGGAGGCGTTGCGGTGGTGGGCGCGGCGGCTCATGTCGTCGCTGGTCAGCAGCACCTGGCCGACGCGGACGCCGTAACGGGCGAAGGAGGCGGTGTAGCGGGCGACGAGCAGCCCCTGGCCGACGCTGGCGGCGGCCTGCTGACGGGCGAGGTCCCGGGGGCGGCGGCGCAGCCCGAGCGGGGCGAGTCCGGCGGCGATGGCTCCGGAGGAGACGAGGACGATCTCGCGTTCACCCCCGCTGCGGCTCTTGGCGAGGACGTCGACGAGCGCGTCGACCCGGTCGGCGTCGAGGCCGCCGGAGGCGGTGGTCAGCGACGAGGAACCGACCTTGACGACGATCCTGCGGGCCTCGCCCACGGCCTGCCTTGCCCCTGCCACCTTGTTTCCTGTCCCCTCGCGCCACTGTGGGTACCTCGATCGCAATGTACGCGAAGGGGACGCGGTGCCGCGCATCCGTCCGGTCCCCGGACCTGATACCGGACGCGTTTCGAGCCAGGTCCGGTTCCCGTTCCCGGGAATCCGAAAAAAGCGGAATTATGGCGCAACGGGCCGAGGACGTAGTCGCACCGATCGCGTAGCGCATCCCTCGCCCCCGTACGCACAGGTACACGCGCGTGTCGTCCGGAGGTCGGCACACGTTAACCAAGGCGTCCGTCTCGCGACGACCTTGGAGTGCCCCCGTGCGAAAACCCCTCCCCCGCCTCAGGGCCGCGCTGCGGCTGCCGGGCCGGCAGACCGCGACGAGGCTCCTCGTCGCCGCCGTCCTGGCAGCAGCCGTCGTCGCCCAGGCCGTCGCCGCCCTGCGTCCGCACGTCCCGCTGCTGCTCGCCGCGACGGCCGCCTCACTGGTCGCCGAGGGTGTGCTGCACCGGTGGCAGCGCGGCATGGTGTCCCTGTTCGCCAAGTCCCACGCGGACATCACCGTGCGGCACGTCCTGCGCGACCTGCTGCTGGTCGTCGGCCTGCTGCGGCTGACCCCGGAGAACGAGGAGACGGCGTACACCGTGCTGGTGGCCGGGCTCCTCGCCTTCTACGCGCTGCACTGCGCGATCCAGGCGGCCTCCGTCCTGGTCCGCCGCACCCGCACCCTCCCGGTCGTCACCCGCAACATCGACGCCTCCGCGCTCCGCCTGACCCCGGCCCCGCCCGCCCTGCTGCGCCGCCCCGGCCCCCGCCTGCTGGTCCACGGCCTGCCCGCCACGACGGGCCTGCTGGTCACCGCGGCCACCGGCGACCCCCGCTGCGCGGCCTTCGGCATCGCCATGTCCCTCGGGCTCGCGCTCGTGGGCCTGGCGGATCTTCTGGTACGACTGCTGCCGAGCCGTCGGCCGGCCGGCGAGCAGGAGGTGCTGGCCTGGTTCGACGCGTGGCTCGCCGAGTACCGGCCGACCGTCGGTCTGTACTTCTCCGGCGCGGCCGCCTCCGCCTACCAGGCGAACATGTGGCTGGAGCCGCTCGCCGGGCTTCACGCCAGGCCGGTCATCGTGCTGCGCGAGCGGTTCATGATGCAGAAGATCGCCGCGACCGACGTCCCCATCGTCTGCCTGCCGAAGGTCTCCACGCTGCTGCGCCTGGAGCAGTCCACGCTCCAGGTCCTCATCCACCCGTCGAACTCCGGCAAGACCTCCCAGGTCCTGCGCATCCCGACGATCAGGCACACCTTCGTCAACCACGGCGAGAGCGACAAGCTGTCCTCCTGCAACCCGTACGCGAAGGCCTACGACGAGGTGTGGGTTGCCGGACCCGCGGCCCGCGAGCGGTACGCGGCGGCCGAGGTCGGCGTCGAGGACAAGGACGTGGTGGAGATCGGCCGCCCGCAACTGCATGCCGTACGTCCGTATGCGGGGCCGCCCGCCGGACCGTACACGGATGTGCTGTACGCGCCGACCTGGGAGGGCTGGGACGGCAACCCCGGCAACACGTCGGTGATCGAGGCCGGTGAGAACCTCGTAAGGGCGCTGCTGGCGGATCCCGGCGTACGGCTGCTGTACAAGCCGCATCCGCTGACCGGGTCGGTGGACCCGCGGGCGGGCGCCGCGGACCGCCGGATCCGTGAGCTGGTGCGCGCGGCGAACCGGGAGCGGACGGGGGAACGGCCTGCCGACACCGGTGAACTCTCGCGAAGGACCCACGAGTTGGACCGGCTCACCACCGCGACCTTCCGGGCCGCGGCGGACTCCGTCGAGCGGATGCTGCTGCAGTCCACGCCGGAGCGGGGCCGTGCGGCGGCGGTGGCCAGGGCGACCGCGGCCTGGGAGGGGGCGTACTGGGCCTCGCTGCCGGAGTGGGAACACCAGGTCGTCACCGACGCCAGGCCCACGCTGTACGCCTGCTTCAACCGGGCGGACCTGCTGGTCAGCGATGTGTCGAGCGTGGTCGGCGACTTCCTGGCGAGCGGGAAGCCGTACGCCGTCGTGAACACCAGCAGGCTCACTGAATCGGCGTTCCGTGCGGCGTTCCCCACGGCGGGGGCGGCGACCGTGTTGACGCCGGACGCGGTGGGGGTGGCCGCGCTGCTGGATGCGGTACGTCATCCGGAGCGGGACGAACTCGTGGGTGCGCGGGCCGAGTTGAAGCGGCGGTGTTTGGGTCCTGACGAGCCTTCTTCGCAGGAACGGTTCGACATGGCCGTTCGGGCGTTGTGTGCGGTGGCGCGGAGGCGGCGGGTTCCTGGGCAGCGGCGGGATGAGGAGACCGTGTCCGTCTCCGGGAAGTTGACTCTGTGGTGAGTCGTCTGCGGCTTTGCAGGGGCCGGCCGCGCCCCTAGGGGGTTGCCAGTACCCTGCGTGCCTTTCGGAACGCCCGCCGCAGCAACTGGTCGGCCCCGATCTCCCGGTAGCCCGACACCTCTCGGGCCTCCCGTGGCTCGGCCAGATAGAGGGAGTCCGGGAGGCCCGTCGACCGGTCGCGGAAGAACGGGTAGGCGAAGTAGACCCGTCGGCCGCCCTTCTCCAGCACCGTCTCCGGGGTCTTCCTCGTCCTCATGAACTCCAGGACCTCCACCAGGAGATCCGCCCGCCCCGCCGCCACCAGTTGAAGGCGCAGGCGTTCATGGACTCGCAGGCGGTGGGCCACCTCACTCGTCCAGTACGCGTCCACCAGGGGCTTGGCCAGGGCCAGCTTCTCCTGGCGGACCGCCTCGGTGTCCTTCAGGAACTTCGGGCCGAACTGTGGGAGCAGGGTGACGAGGAAGGGGCGGACCATCAGGGCGTCGCGTCTCGCGCCCGCAGGGACCATGTCGGCGATCAGGGTCATCAGGGCGCGCGCGGAGTCGAAGCGCAGGGTGTGGCTGCCGGTCCTGGTGACGTGTTTACCGTCCTCGCGGCCCACCAGGTAGTAGCAGGTGTGGTCGGCGATCAGGGAGACACCGTCGGCCCGCAGATAGGCCTCCATGGTGAACAGGGCGTCCTCGCCGGTCCACAGGGACTCGTCGAAGCGCATGTTGTGCCGTTCGAGGAACACCCGGCGGAACAGCTTCTGCGCGCTCAGCGTGAACTTGATGTTGGAGGTGAAGACGTCGGTGCGCTCCAGGGTCTGCCCCCACATCGACGTCGGCGGCTTGCGGTTGACGCCCTCGACCCGGCCGAGGACGACGTCCGTGCCGTTGCGGTCGGCCATCGCCACCATCCGCTCCAGCGCCTCGGGACCGAGCCGGTCGTCGGCGTCGAGGAAGAAGACATAGCGCCCCGTGGCCTTGCCCAGGCCGACGTTGCGGGGGCCGCTGGGGCCGCCGGAGTTGTCCTGCCGGATCACCGTCATGTCGAGGGGGGTGCGCGCGGCGAACTCCTCCAGGTACTCCCCGGTGCCGTCCGTCGAGCCGTCGTCGACCGTGATGACCTCGATGCGCGGGTGGTCGAGGGTCTGCGCCTCGACGGAGGCCAGACAGTCGACCAGGTACGGCATCGCCTCGTACGCCCCGATGACCACGGTCACATCAGGCTGCGCAAGGGTCATTTCTCCCCCAGTAACGGTGGGTCTCTTCCGGCACCAGGGGATACGCAAAAGGGCCCGGATTTCGGGAATCACCCCCGAAATCCGGGCCCTTTCTTTACGAAGGGGAGGTCAGGCCTTGGTCGTGGCCTCCGTCGCTCCGGCCGCCGCCCGTGACTCCTGGCCGACGTTGCGCGCCTCGGCCTTGATCGCGAGGTTCGCCACCGCGGTGTTGAACTGCTCGACGGAGGTGGGCTCGTCAGGTCCGAGCAGGTACTGCTTGAGCTCCACCCGGTCCTCGGCCAGCGGATCGCCCGCCGGGTCGCGGACCGCGTCCAGGAGCTCGCCCAGCCCGGTGGCCTTGTTGGACAGGATCGTGGCCGCGCGCACCGCGGTGTTCTGCCGCTTGAACTCCTCCACGCCCAGCTCGGCGGAGTCCGTCACCGCGTACGGCTTGCCGCTCGCGAGGAAGTCGGAGACCACGCTGGAGATGTCGGAGACCATCGCGTCGGAGACGTTGAAGCAGTCGAACAGCCGCGGCTCGGCGCCGGTGACCACCCGGTGCTCCCACACCGGGAAGGAGCGCCAGTACGCGTCGTTCCACTCGCCGCGCAGACGGGCGATCTCCTCGTACTTGGCCACGTCGACCACACCGTCACGGCTGGCCTCGGCCTCGTCGCCCTTCTCTCCGCCGCTGCCCGCGAGGACCGTGAGCCGGGCCTCGATACGGGCCAGCTCGGCCTTGGCCGCGGCCACCGCGGCCGCGTCGGCCTGGAAGCGGGGGTCGGCTGTGCGCTCGGCCACCGCCTTCTCGATCAGCGCGGTGACCTTCTCGTGCGCGGCACCCGCCTTGGCGAGGACCGTGCCGGTGAAGGGGTGCGGCTTGTAGAGGACCCGCACCGGCGGCTCGGCCTTCAGCAGCTTCTGCACGATGTTCTCGCCTGCGAGCATGAGCGAGGTGTTGCCCGGGTCGCCGTCCCAGCCCTCCCAGGTGGGCGCGTACAGCACGGTCGGCATACGTCCCTCCGGCGCACCCTGCCAGGTCTGGATCGGCGCCAGCTGCGGGCGGCCGACCTCGACGATGTCCTCGTCGCGGACGCCGACGTCGGCGATGGCGTAGCGGTCGCGGCCGGCCCGGCCCGCGGTCCACACCTCGTCGTACGCCTTGCTGAACGGGTTGACGCTCGCCAGCTTGTCGCTGTCGCCGTGGCCGATGAAGACGTGCTTCATGGTGGGGACGCGCAGCAGGTGGATGTTCTTGCCGACGTTCGCCGCGTACAGCGCGACCCGCACCGAGGACAGGTCCATGTTCATCAGGTGCACCCCTCCGGGCACGCAGATGACGGGGACCGTGGTGGGCGCGAGGTTCTGGAGGATGACCCGCTCACGCAGGATGATCAGCGGCCGGGAGTCCAGCTGCTCCATGGTCTCCAGCCACATGTTGACCTGGTAGGTGGAGTCCTTGGAGCCGGAGAAGTACAGCACGGTCTCCGGCTTGTACTCGCGCAGCCAGTCGTCGACCTTGGCGAGGACCTTGTCGGCGTTCGGCGGGATCTTCTTGCCGCGTATGTACGGCGTCAGCGCGAGGACATACAGGGAACCGAGGCCGATCGTGACGCCGATGCCGATGAAGCCGGGCAGCGCCGAGTCCAGCTGGGCGGCCACGAGTATGCCGACCACGGCCGCGAGGTCGAGGTGCAGCATCTTCTCGGCCGACCGGCTCAGCAGGCCCATCGGCGGGGCGTCCGGGATGCGGATCCGGGAGGCCAGATCGACGTTGCGGGTGGCGACCGGGAGCCGGCGGCGGTTGCGGATCAGGGTGACCAGCGCGCCGTGCGGGGCCTGGAGGCCGTAGAACGCGATGAAGCACGCCGTCGCCCCGTAGAAGATCAGACCGTCGGAGAGGTTCATCCGGGCCAGCAGCAGGATCAGCAGGAGCTGTCTGATCAGGAATCGGATCGACAGGCCGGCGCGCACCTTGCTGAGGCGGTTGACCAGATAGCTGCCCTGGCGGTGCAGATAGTGGTCCGCAAGGTATGTCACGGCGGTCGCGGCCGCGAAGGCGGGAACGCTCGGGATGAGCGCGGCCACCATTATGGCGGGGAAGCCCGCCAGCATGAGGACCGCCGCGGCCAGCTCGGCCGCGCTGCCCACCCGGGCGACGCGAATAGCGGTGCTTATCACTGAAAACCTGCTCTGGGAGGGATGCCGGTTGGTTGTGGATTCAGGTGGCTTACGGATTCAGGCCCCTGCGAATGCACCATGAACGGGCAGCCACAGAGGCCTGAATAACGGAAGACTATTTGCCCGCGATTATGCCACGCCGTCCTGACGGTCAAGGACACTGGCCAGCGCCTGCTCGAAGCCGGACGCCTGGCCCGCGGAGGCCGTCGGGTCCTGCTGGCGGACATCGATGACGTGCCCGGTCAGCTCGGAGAGCAGCACGTCGAGCGAGGTGCGGGCCACCGCCTCGGAGGACAGCAGACTACCCGCGGGCTCCTGGCCGAAGGCCTTGGTACGCATGGGCGTGGCGGTGCGCTCGGGGTTGATGCAGTTCACCCGGATGCCGTCACCCGCCCATTCGTCGGACAGGGCCTGCGTCAGGTTGACCATCGCCGCCTTGGTCGAGGAGTACAGGCTGTACTCGGCGCGCCCACGGGTGTAGCTGCTGGAGGTGTACAGCAGCAGTTGGCCCTTGGTCTCCGCCAGGTACTTGTAGGAGGAGCGGGCGATCTGCACCGGGGCCAGGTAGTTGACCTTCAGCGCCTCCTCGATGGTGGCGTTGTCGGTCTCCGCGAGCTTGCCGATGCGCAGCACACCGGCGGTGTTGACCACGTAGTCGATGCGCCCGGTCTCGCCGTACGCCTTGGACAGCGCGTCGTCGACCTCCTCCGGGTTCTCGACGTGGGTGCCGGTGGTGGAGCGGCCGAGCGCGTACACCTTGGCGCCGTAGGACTCGGCGAGCTCGCCGATGTCCTTGCCGATGCCGTAGGAGCCGCCGAAGACGACGATGGTCTTGCCGGTCAGCAGCTCGCGGTAGGCCTCGTCGCTCACCTGCTCGGGCGCGGCCGTCGAGGCGAGCTGGAAGAGCTTGTCGGCGATGAAGACGTCGACGGGCTGGGTGACCTTCATGTTGTACTCGTCACCCGCGACGACGTGGATCGGCACGTCCGGCAGGTACTTGAGCACGACCGAACAGTCGTCCGTGGCCTGGAAGTTGGGGTCACCGGCGGCGACCTCGTAGGCGCGCTTGATGGTGGACAGCTTGAAGGCCTGCGGGGTCTGGCCGCGGCGCAGCCGGGAGCGGTCCGGGATCTCGGTGATGAACTCGCCGTCCTCGCCGTGGGTGCGCGTGACGATGATGGTGTCCGCGGACGGGATGGCGACGTCGACCGCCTGGAAGCGCTCCAGCGCGACCACGCAGTCGTCGATCACGCGCCGCGAGAGCAGCGGGCGTACGGCGTCGTGGAACAGGACGTTGAGGTCCTCGCCCTCGGCCAGGCCCTCACCGAGCGCGGAGATGGCGCGCTCGGTGGTCTCGTTCCGGGTGGAGCCACCCTCGATGATCTTCTTGACCTTCGTGAACCCGGCCTTGGCCACGATCTTCTCTATGTCCGGAACGTATCCCGGTGCCATCAGCACGATGACGTCGTCGATCGAGTCGGCCTTCTCGAAGGTGGTCAGGGTGTGCTCGATGACTGCCTTGCCGGCGATCTTCAGCAGCTGCTTGGGGATCGAGAGACCCACGCGCTGACCGGTGCCACCGGCCAGGATCACTGCGGTGGTACGGGGCTTGGCGATGTGCTGGGACACAGAAGACCTACCTCGGGGCGACAGGGAACGGGGAAATGGTCCCACTTGCGGTTACCGCTGTGCAAGGTGACCGCCGTTCACTGCATATGTACGCGCTACCTGTCATTCATCTTGCACTGCCAGTAACGGCGACAGCACAGGAGTTCAGCGGCGGCGCAGCTTCTTCAGACATCGGTGTCCGAGTACCCGCATCAGTTCCTTCGACGAGGTCTGGTGCACGGTACGCGCCTTGGCCGGCGAGGTGTTCCGCACCGGCGACTCGGCCGCCGCGGCGAGCGCCCCGTAGAGCGCCTGGGCCGCCACCTCGGGCGAGATCCGCGGGGCGGGGATGCCGTCCAGTGCGGGCGTCTTCGGAACGGCCGACAGGAGTCCGGGGTCACCGATGACCCGCACCCCCATGTCACCGATACGCCGGGCGATCTCGGCGCCGATCTCGGCAGCGGCTTCCACGGCCCACTCCGGAGTGACTATCTTCACGTCCTCGGGCGAGGGACTGCACGCGTTCTTCATATGCATGACCGCGCCGTTGCGGACGAGCTTGGAATACAACTCGTCAGGCAGTCCATTGCCGCGGAATTCCTTGTTAAGATTCCGCAGCATTTCGGTCTCGGCAAGAGTAAGAGAACGATTCGCGGTGTCCGGAACGGGCTGGAGGAGATTCTCGGGCAGCCCGAGTAGCTGCTCGAAAGTGCGCATCAGACCGTCCCGGTCCCGGTCGTCGACCACGACGACGGTGACCCGCTCGGCGCCGACCGCACGGACCCAGCGCTCGACGAGCCGGTCGTGCCGGTGCCGGCGCCAGAAGCTGGGGTTGGGCTGCTCGTACGGCGCCTTCTTCAGCATGTGCGTGAGCCAGTTGTCGTAGCCCATGCGCAGTCCGTTCTGCACGTACTGCTGCCACTGCGAGGGCATGATCTTCGCCAGCGGGCGCAGCGTGACCAGTACGTGCACGCGCTCGCCGCCGAGCTGCTCGACGATCCGCGCGATCGTGTCGTCGTCCTCGGCGTCGGCGAAGAACTCGCTGCTGATCACAGAGGTCTTCCTGCCGCCGGCCTCCACCTGTTCGAGCAGCCGCGTCCAGTGCTTCTCGGTGGGCGCGGTGTCGCCCATCATCGCGGGCCTCGCGCACGCGGCCAGGGCGGCTTCCATGGGGTGTCTGCTGTGCGCCGGGAACACGACATCGTGCTCGGGCAGCAGGTCCTTCGCCGCGAACAGCGCCCCCTGGATGGAGGTCGTGCCGGTCTTGTGGGGGCCGATGTGCAACAGGCGCGTGCCGTCGGGCAGCGGAGCGGTCGCGCCGTTCACCGGAAGGTCGTCTCTCGTACAGTCCGTCTCCATAGTCAGAGGACGGTAAGAGAAGTGCCTGAGTGTTGCCTGAGAGGAGCGTGGGACTGTGATGAATGCCACGCCCCCGTCAGGCAACGTACTCACACCAAACGGACTCCGGGCTTGCCCGCGTCCACCCGCAGCTGCGCGATCGTGCTCGGCGTCGCCTGCGGCTTGACCACCGTGTCCACGACCCGCACCTGGGCGTCGATGCCGTGCCGGTCTATGTCGAAGAGGTGGTAGCCGCGGTGGGCGTCGATGAACTTCCAGTGCGGGTTGTCGGCCTTCAGCGGGTCCCACTGGGCGTGGAAGGCGGCCTGGTCCTGGTCGCCGTTGCTGGAGATGGACGTACCGACGAACTCGGCGCCGACCACTCGGGAGGACGGGTCGGCGTAGTCCACCTTGAGGTCGCTGATCATCGTGAGATGGCGGTCGCCGGAGAGCACGACCGGGTTGCGCACGCTCCTGAAGTCCTCCAGCAGGGCGTTGCGTTCGACCTGGTAGCCGTCCCAGGCGTCGTAGTACCAGAGCTTGCCCTCGCCGGGCAGGATGTCGGTCTCGGCCATCATGATCTGCGAGGCGATGAGGTTCCAGCGGGCCGGTGAGTCCCGGAGCCCGTCCACGAGCCACCGCTTCTGCTCGGCGCCGAGCATGGTGAGAGACGGGTCCTGGGCGGCGGCCTGGCTGGTGACCTGATCGCTGCGGAACTGCCGGGTGTCGAGCACGTTCAGCCGGACCAGGCGGCCGAACTCCAGGCGCCGGTACATCTGGATGTGCGGGCCGTTCGGGATGGCGCTCGCGCGCACCGGCATGTGCTCGTAGTACGCCTGGAAGGCCGCCGTCATCCGGGCCACGAACGCGTCGTGCGGCTGCTTGGCGGGGTCCTGCGGGATCTCGCCTGCCCAGTCGTTGTCGACCTCGTGGTCGTCGAAGGTGACCACCCAGGGCGCGTTCGCGTGCACCTCGGCCAGGTCCGGGTCGGTGCGGTACTGGGCGTACCGGTTGCGGTACTGGACAAGGGAGTACGGCTCCCCCGTGCCCTCGTGCCGGCGCGGCCCCGCCGACGACGGCGCCGACTCGTAGATGTAGTCGCCGACGAACAGCACGACGTCGGGGTCCTGGTCCAGCATGTCGGCGTACGGCGTGAAGTAGCCGTTCTGCCAGTTCTGGCAGGAGGCGAGCGCGACCCGGAGGTTGCCGCCGGAGCTGTGCCGGGCGGGGGCGGTTCGGGTGCGGCCGGTGCGCGAGAGCTGGCCGTCGGCGCGGAAGCGGTACCAGTAGGTACGGCCCGCGCGCAGACCCCGTACATCGACGTGAACGCTGTGTCCGTATGCGGGCTGGGCCTGTGCGGTGCCCCGGCGGACGACCTTTCTGAAACGCTGGTCCTCGGCGAGCTCCCACTCGACCGGCACCACCCTGTCGGGCATACCTCCGCCGTTCAGCGGGTCGGGGGCGAGCCGCGTCCACAGCACGATGCCGTCCGGCAGCGGGTCTCCTGAGGCCACGCCGAGGCTGAACACGCCGTCGGGCAGCGGGGTCTCCGCCGCTCGCGCGGTGCCCGGAAGCCACAACTGGGCGGAGGCCGCGGCCCCGAGCACTGCGGCACCGGCGGTCAGAAAGCGGCGTCGGCCGGGTGATGCTGCTCCGTACATGGGCGAACTCCCTTGCGTCGCTGACCTCTTGGACACCCTGAAAGCTCACGCTTCGGGGTGATCCGTGCGTTGAACCAGAGTGTTCGCGTGCATGACAAATAGGTAGACAACAGAAGAGCCGTTGCGACTCGGGAATCACATGATGAACGTGATCCCGGCGCAACGGCCTTCAGGACACCGCAGACTGACGATCTTTTGGGTTCTAGTTGGCGAAGCCCGAGCCCAGACGGGCCTTCGTGGCGGTGGTGCCGAGGAGCGTGTGGCCGAAGGTCAGCGTGCCGTCCGGCGCGACGACGGTGGCCGGAACCGGTGTCCCCCCGGGCGAGACGACGTGCTCGGCGCGGGAGCGGAAGGACCACACGGACCCGGCGCTCGCGTTCTCACCGGGCGCGCCGACCGCCACGTCGGCCAGTCCGTCGCCGTTCACGTCCCCCGCATGGACGGCCCGGCCGAAGGCGTCGCCCTTCTCGGCGGCCCCCGGCACCCCGGTGGTGTTCTGCGTGACCACCTGGTGGGAGCCGGCACCGGTGAGCCCGTCGGCCCCGCCGCTCAGCACCACGACGGACCCCGCGTCGGGCCAGGCGTCCGGGTCGGTGGGCGTGCCCAGGTCCTCGCCCGGCACTCCGGTGACCACATCGAGGTACCCGTCCCCGTCGACGTCCGCGAGCTGCACGTCGGTCCCGAAGCCGTCCCCCTTCTCGGCGGTGCCGGGCACCCCGGGGCTGTCCTGGTTGACGGCCTGCACCGACACACCGTCAGGAGCGCCCGAGGTGCCGGGTATCCAGGCGACACGGCCGCCCTTGGAGCGGTAGGCGTCGTGGTCGCTCTCGTAGCCGTCGACGGCCCGGCCCACGACGATGTCGGCGTAGCCGTCCCGGTCGACGTCCCCGACCGCGAGGTTCTCGCCGCCCTGGAGCGCGGCGCCGTCGATGTCCCAGACCAGGGTCCAGGGCGTGAGGCCGTCCTTGGTGCCCCACCAGTACGCGATCCGCCGGGAGTCGAAGGTGTCGGTGCCGGTCTGGGCGGCCACGACGTCGGTGATCCCGTCGCCGTTGAGGTCGCCGACGTCGAGGTCGAGGACGCGGCTGTCGTATCTGTCCTTGACCACCTGGCGTTCCCCGGTGGCCGCGCCGGAGCGGGTGAAGGGGCCGCCGGTCGCCACCAGGCCGTACCGGTCCACAGCGGTCAGCAGATCGGTCGCCCCGTCCCCGTCGACGTCCCCCGCCGCGAGGTGTCCCTCGGCACCCAGCCGGTCGCCGGCCGCACCGGAGGCCAGGGTCGCTCCGCCGGACAGACCGCGGGCGCCGCCCCACAGGACCTGCACCCGCCCGGAGCCGCCGTCCTCACCGCCCACCCCCACGATCAGGTCGGTGAACCCGTCCCGGTCCAGGTCGGCGGTGGTGAGCGCGCTGCCGAACCGGTCGCCCGCCTCGGAACTGCCCGGAACGCCCGCGCTGTTCTGGCTGAACACCTGCTTCGTCGAGGTCTTCGGCCCGCTCGCCGAGCCGTACAGCACACCGACGAACCCGGCCTTCGCCTTGCCCCCGACCGTCCCGTCGGGCGCGGCCACCGCGAGGTCCGCGTAGCCGTCCCCGTTGAAGTCGTCCCGCACCTGGTGCGGCGCGGCCCCCGCGACGGCGGGCAGCGCGACGACCCCGCCGAGCGCCAGGACGACGGCGAGCCCCGTGCGCCACCCTCTTCGTTGTTCGCGCATGCCGCGTCCTTCCTGTGACGGTCGTACGGATTGCCCCGTACGACTCACAGGAAGAGCGGTTGGTTGTCCTTCGGTAGGCCGGGACGTCGCCCGCCGTTCACTCAGAACGGCTCGAAGTCGTCGAACTCCTCCGCCGCCTCGTCCCGTTCGGCCTGCTTGTCCCGGCGGCGCTGGGCCGCGGGGCGGGGCTCCTCGAAGCGGTGGTCCTCGCCACGCCGGCCGAGCATCTCGGCACCGGCCATGACGGTCGGCTCCCAGTCGAAGACGACCGCGTTGTCCTCGGGGCCGATGGCGACGCCGTCGCCGGAGCGGGCGCCCGCCTTCATCAACTCCTCTTCCACACCGAGGCGGTTGAGGCGGTCGGCGAGGTAGCCGACGGCCTCGTCGTTGCTGAAGTCGGTCTGCCGCACCCAGCGCTCCGGCTTCTCGCCGCGCACCCGGAACAGGCCGTCCTCCTCGCGCGTCACGGTGAAGCCCGCGTCGTCCACGGCCTTGGGCCGGATGACGATCCGGGTCGCCTCCTCCTTGGGCTTCGCGGCCCGCGCCTTTCCGACCAGGTCGGCGAGCGCGAAGGACAGCTCCTTCAGCCCCATGTGGGCGACCGCGGACACCTCGAAGACCCGGTAACCGCGCGCCTCCAGATCCGGCCGCACCATTTCGGCGAGGTCCTTGCCGTCCGGTACGTCGATCTTGTTCAGGACGACGATCCGGGGACGGTTGTCGAGGCCGCCGTACTCCCTGAGCTCCGCCTCGATGATGTCGAGGTCGGAGACGGGGTCACGCTCGGACTCCAGCGTGGCGGTGTCCAGGACGTGCACGAGGACGCTGCAGCGCTCCACGTGCCGCAGGAACTCCAGGCCCAGGCCCTTGCCCTGGCTGGCGCCCGGGATCAGGCCCGGCACGTCGGCGATGGTGTAGACGGTCTCGCCCGCGGTCACCACGCCCAGGTTCGGGACCAGCGTGGTGAACGGGTAGTCGGCGATCTTCGGCTTGGCCGCTGAAAGGACGGAGATCAGCGAGGACTTGCCGGCGCTCGGGTAGCCGACCAGGGCCACGTCGGCGACGGTCTTGAGCTCCAGGACGATGTCCTGGAGGTCGCCGGGGACACCGAGCAGCGCGAACCCGGGCGCCTTGCGGCGGGCGGAGGCCAGCGCCGCGTTGCCGAGGCCGCCGCGGCCGCCCTGGGCGGCGATGTACGAGGTGCCGTGCCCGACCAGGTCGGCGAGGACGTTGCCCGCCCCGTCAAGGACGACGGTGCCGTCCGGTACCGGCAGGACCAGGTCCTGGCCGTCCTTGCCGGAGCGGTTGCCGCCCTCACCGGGCTTGCCGTTGGTGGCCTTGCGGTGCGGGGAGTGGTGGTAGTCGAGCAGCGTGGTGACGGACTGGTCGACGGTGAGGATCACATCACCGCCCCGCCCGCCGTTGCCGCCGTCGGGTCCGCCGAGCGGCTTGAACTTCTCACGGTGGACGGAGGCACAGCCGTGACCTCCGTTACCCGCGGCGACATGCAGTTCGACGCGGTCCACGAAGGTGGTCATGGGGTGTGCCTCCAGTTACGTACGGGATGTCTCTTGTACTGCTGTGCCCTATTAGAAACATGCGAAAGGCGGACCCGCCTTCCCACCAGGGAAGTGAGGTCCGCCTCGCGAAAGCTTCCGATCAGAGCCTGACTCAGGCGACCGGAACGACGTTCACGACCTTGCGGCCACGGTGGGTGCCGAACTGCACCGCACCGGCGTTCAGCGCGAACAGCGTGTCGTCGCCGCCACGGCCGACGCCCGCACCCGGGTGGAAGTGGGTGCCGCGCTGGCGGACCAGGATCTCGCCCGCGTTGACGACCTGACCACCGAAGCGCTTCACGCCGAGGCGCTGAGCGTTGGAGTCACGACCGTTACGGGTGGACGATGCGCCCTTCTTGTGTGCCATCTCTCCTCAGTCCCTTACTTCGCAGCCGCGGGGATCTCAGTGACCTTGATCGCCGTGTACTGCTGGCGGTGGCCCTGACGACGGCGGTAGCCGGTCTTGTTCTTGTAGCGAAGGATGTCGATCTTGACGCCCTTGTGGTGGTCCACGACCTCGGCCTGGACCTTGATGCCGGCCAGCACCCACGGGTCGCTGGTGACAGCTTCGCCGTCGACAACGAGCAGGGTCGAGAGCTCGACCGTGTCGCCAACCTTGGCAGTGGAAATCTTGTCAACCTCAACGATGTCGCCGACAGCAACCTTGTGCTGGCGACCACCGCTGCGCACGATGGCGTACACGCGGATCTCACTCTCTCGCTCGGGAACGGCACCCCCGCAGTCCAGCCGCCCGGCAGAGCGAACGGCCTCTCCCGACCGGACAGGCCCGAGAGGAAGAAGGTTTACGGGGATGTGGCGTGTCACCTGTGGACACGCCGACGGTCAAGAGTACGGGGCCGCGGCCGAACGGGTCAAACCGGGCCCCGCCTCGTTTTAAACCTCCGGGTCAGGAGCCGAGGCTCTCCCGGTACGCCACGCACTCCTCGTAGGAGGGCAGCAGCCCCTGCTCACGCGCCTCGGCCAGGGTCGGCGCCTGCTCGTCCTTGGCGGAGAGCAGCGGGGCGAGCCCCTCGGGCCACTCGATGCCGATCTCCGGGTCGAGCGGGTGAATGCCGTGCTCGCGCTGGGGCGCGTACCCCTCGGAGCAGAGGTAGACCACGGTGGCGTCGTCGGTGAGCGCCATGAACCCGTGGCCGAGTCCCTCGGAGAGGTAGACGGCGTGGTGGTCCTTGTCGTCCAGGCGGACGATCTCCCACTGGCCGAAGGTCGGCGAGCCGGTCCGGATGTCCACGATCACGTCGAGGATCGCACCGCGCACGCACTTGACGTACTTGGCCTGCCCGGGCGGCACGTCGGCGAAGTGGATGCCGCGCAGGGTGCCCCGGCTGGAGACCGACATGTTGGCCTGGGCCAGGCTCAGCTGGTGGCCCGCGGCCTCCGCGAAGGCCGGGGCCTTGAACCACTCGTGGAAGCTGCCGCGGCCGTCGGGGAAGACCTTCGGCTCGAACACCCAGGCACCGGAGATCGAAAGGGGTCGCATCGCGGAGGTCTCAGCCCTTCTTCTGGTTGGTCAGGGCGCGCTTGAGGCGCCCGGCGGCCCGGCGCCACAGCGGGCGCGGCGCGGCGGCCTTCTTCTTGGGGGCGGCCGCCTTCTTCGCGGCGGCCGGCTTCGCAGGCGGGGTGTGCCGGTCGATCACCTCGGCGGTGCCGTCGGCGGCGACCACCACGTCGACCGGGAGCCGGGTCCACTTGCGCTCACCGCGGGCCGCGGAGGGCACACCGACCCGGACCGCCCACCGCATGCCGGTGAGCTGCTCCAGCGGCAGCGTGGCGGTGACGGTACGGCCGTCCAGGGCGGCGTCGGCCGGGTACTTACCGACGTTCTTGCGCTCGAAGCGCAGCTGGACGGGGTCACCGCCGGTCGCGGCGACATGCAGCGGCAGAGGCAGCCGTACGACGGAACCCTCGACCTTGCCCTCGGCCGGCGGCATGACGGCGACCGTCTCGCCCTCCAGCTTGTTGGTGTGCTGGTCGACGTCGAGCGAGAGGTTGCCGGGACCGTCGGTCCAGTACGGCAGGACCAGCCTGCTGGGCTCGCCGGTGAGGGCGGCCAGGCGACCGGCCTCGACGTCCTCGCCGCGCACCGCGCCGAGCCGGGTCTCCTTGCTCCAGCCGCAGGACTTGATCCTGAGGTGCAGGTCCCAGATGCCCTTGTCGAGCGGGACACCGGAGGCCGCGGTCTCGGGGTCGAGCTCCGCGCGGGCGGAGATCCGCTGCCGGAAGACAGCGTCCCCGGCCGCCACCTCGTGCAGCTCGCTGGTGACGGGCAGGTAGAACTGGCGGGCGTCCTCACGGTGCCGGACCACCAGGTCCACGTCGCTCTTGGACAGCGGGGCGTCCAGCGCGATGCCCTGGTCGTCGAGGGCCTTGAGGGCCTCGTCGGACAGCGGGAGTGCGAGCAGCTGACGCTCGCCCTCCCGACGGAACGTCATCGGCTCGTCGTCGATCTGCAGTTCGGCGTCGAAGCCGACCCGCAGGGTGCCGTCCCGCCACTGAAGCGAGGTGAGTTCGCCGGTGGGCTTGATTCCGGCCTCCCACTCGGCGAGCGCCCGGATGTCCTGGTACCGGTCGGCGAAGATCAGTCCGGCGACGACCTTCTGGGTGAGGCCGAGACGGGCGACCACACCCGGTCCGAAGCGCTCGGTGACCACCTTGTGGATCTCGGTGTACAGCTCCTCGGCGTAGTCCTCGGGGAGCTTGAGCAGCCGCTTGCCGCGCAGCCGCTCGACCATCTCGTTGCGCAGCCAGCGGCTGAACAGCTTGTCGCGCAGCGCGCCCGGCTCGGTCAGCGACTCGACGACGTCGAGGGCCTCACGCAGGTTGCCGAAGTAACCGACCGGGTCGAAGCGCTGGAAACCGGCGTTCGAGCCGTCGTCACGGGTGATGTGGTAGTAGCACAGGTAGTCGCCGAGGACGGCGACGCTCTTGGCCCGCAGATAGGCCTCGACGACGAAGACATGGTCCTCAAGACGCCGACGGCCCTCCTTGAAGCGCATGTCGTGCTCGTTGAGGAACTCGCGCCGGAACATCTTGTGCGGGGTGAGGCTGTCGATCAGCGGCGCGTTGGACACAGTGGCCCGCGGCCGGTTGACCCGGAACAGCTCCTGCGGGACCGGGCGTCCGATGCCCGCCATCTTTCCTACGACCACGTCGGCGTCGTTGGCCTTGCCGTAGTCGTACATCCGCTCAAGGGCCTCGTCGCCGAGCCAGTCGTCGTGGTCGACGAACATGACGTACTCGCCCTGGGCGGCGTCGATCCCGGTGTTGCGGGGGCGGCCCGACCAGCCGGAGGACTCCTGGTGGATGACGTGGAAGTGCGGGTGCTCGGCGGCGAGCTGGTCCAGCCGGGCCGGGGTCTCGTCGGTGGAGCCGTCGTTGACGAAGAAGACCTCGAACTCGTCCGGGGTCAGGCTCTGCCGGAGCAGGCCCGTGATGCAGTCCTCGACGTATTTGCCGGGGTTGTAGACCGCGATGACGACGCTGACCTTGACCGTCACGCCGTGTTCTCCTTCAGATGGACCCGGTGGATCTCCGGGAAGGCCTCGGTGAGAGCCGTGCGCCAGTCGCGCAGCGGCTCGATGCCGGCCTCGGCGAACCGGTCGTGACCGAGGACGCTGTAGGCGGGGCGGGGAGCGGGCCGCACGAAGGCCTCGCTGGTGGTGGGGCGGACCCGGTCCGGGTCGGTGCCGAGCAGGCGGAAGATCTCCTGGGTGAAGCCGTGCCAGGTGGTCTCGCCGGAGTTGGTGCCGTGATAGACGCCGGCCGGGGCGGTGCCGGCCAGGGCGCCGCGGCCCAACTCGACCAGCAGGCCTGCCAGATCGGCGCTCCAGGTGGGCTGGCCGCGCTGGTCGTCGACGACGTCGAGGGTGTCCTTGACGCCTTCCAGCTTGATCATCGTGCGTACGAAGTTGGGGCCGCCGGTGCCGTACAGCCAGGCGGTGCGCACCACGTACCCGCGCTCGGTCGCGAGGACCGCCTTCTCCCCTGCCAGTTTGGTGCGGCCGTAGGCGCTGCGGGGCGCGGTGGGGGCGTCCTCGGCGTACGGCGTGGTGGCGTCCCCGGCGAAGACGTAGTCCGTGGAGACGTGCAGCAGGACGGCCCCGGTGCGGGCGCAGGCCTCGGCGAGGTGGCGCGGTCCGCCGCCGTTGATCGCGAGCGCCTCGGCCTCACGGGTCTCGGCGTCGTCCACGGCGGTCCAGGCCGCGCAGTTGACGACCACGGCGGGCCGGTGCTCTTCCAGCGCCGCGCTCACGGCGTCGGCGTCGGTGAGGTCGAGGGCGGCGCGGTCGAGGGCGACATACCGCTCCCCCGCCTCGGACAGCCGGGCCAGGACGTCCTGGCCCAGCATGCCGCCCGCGCCCGTGACCAGCCAGGTGCGGTTGTCGGTCACAGCGCGGCCCGCTCCTTCAGCGGCTCCCACCAGGCGCGGTTGTCGCGGTACCACTGCACGGTCTCGGCGAGGCCCTGCTCGAAGCTCTTGCGGGGCACGTAGCCGAGCTCCTCGCGGATCTTCGTGCAGTCGACGGAGTAACGGCGGTCGTGGCCCTTGCGGTCCTCGACGTACTCGACGCTGGTGTCCCAGTCGGCGCCGCACGCCTTCAGCAGCAGTCCGGTGAGCTCCTTGTTGGAGAGCTCGGTGCCGCCGCCGATGTTGTAGACCTCGCCGGCGCGGCCCTTGGTGCGCACGAGCTCGATGCCCTGGACGTGGTCGTCGATGTGCAGCCAGTCGCGGACGTTGCCGCCGTCGCCGTACAGCGGGACCTTCTTGCCGTCGAGGAGGTTGGTCACGAAGAGCGGGATGACCTTCTCGGGGAAGTGGTGGTGCCCGTAGTTGTTGGAGCAGCGGGTCACGCGCACGTCGAGGCCGTGGGTGCGGTGGTACGACAGCGCGATCAGGTCGCTGGACGCCTTCGCCGAGGAGTACGGCGAGTTGGGCTCCAGCGGGTGCGTCTCGGGCCAGGAGCCCTCGTCGATCGAGCCGTAGACCTCGTCGGTGGAGATGTGCACGAAGGTCTTGATGCCCGCGCGGTGGGCCGCGTCGATGAGGGTGTGGGTGCCGACCACGTTGGTGCGCACGAACTCGGCGCCGCCGTCGATGGAACGGTCGACGTGCGACTCGGCGGCGAAGTGCACCACCTGGTCGTGCTCGGCCATCAGCTTGCCGACCAGCTCGGGGTCGCAGATGTCGCCCTGCACGAAGGCGAATCCGGGGTGCTCGCGCACCTCGTCGAGGTTGGCCGGGTTGCCCGCGTAGGTCAGCTTGTCCAGGACGGTGATCGAGACGTCACCGGGGCCCTGGGGGCCGAGCACGGTACGGACGTAGTGCGAGCCGATGAAGCCGGCGCCGCCGGTCACCAGAATCCGAGTGGTCATGAAGAGATCTGCACCTTGCTGTGATCACCGAGCACGAGCCGGTGTGCCTTGGGGTTACGGGGCGCGGGCGTGACCTCGACGTCACGTCCGATGAGCGAGGCCTCCACACGGCGCACGCCGGTCACGGACGAGCCGCGCAGCACGATGGAGTACTCGATTTCGCTGTCCTCGATCCGGCAGTCCTCGGAGACGGACGTGAACGGGCCGATGTAGGCGTCGTTGACGACCGTGCCGGCACCGATGATGGCAGGGCCGACGATACGGCTGCCACTGACGCTGGCGCCCGCCTCGATCCGGACCCGGCCGATGATCTCGCTGGACTCGTCGACCGTGCCCTCGTTCACCGGATCGACCGTCTCCAGGACCGACCGGTTGACCTCCAGCATGTCGGTGACGTTGCCGGTGTCCTTCCAGTAGCCGGAGATGGTCGTGGAGCGCACGTCACGCTTCTGGTCGATCAGCCACTGGATGGCGTGGGTGATCTCCAACTCACCGCGCCAGGAGGGCTCGATGGAGCGGACGGCCTCGTGCACGGCCGGGGTGAAGAGGTAGACGCCGACGAGTGCCAGGTCGCTCTTGGGCTGCTTGGGCTTCTCCTCCAGGCCCACCACCCGGCCGTTGCCGTCGAGTTCGGCGACACCGAAGGAAGTGGGGTTGGGGACCCGGGTCAGCAGGATCTGCGCCTCGGGCCGCTCGGCGCGGAACTCGTCCACCAGACCGGTGATGCCACCGACGATGAAGTTGTCGCCGAGGTACATCACGAAGTCCTCGTCACCGAGGAACTCCTGCGCGATCAGAACGGCATGGGCGAGGCCCAGCGGCGCTTCCTGCGGGATGTAGGTGACCTTGATGCCGAACTGGGAGCCGTCACCGACCGCCTCGCGGATCTCGTCGGCGGTGTCGCCGACGACGATGCCCACCTCGCTGATCCCGGCCTCGGCGATCGCCTCCAGGCCGTAGAAGAGCACTGGCTTGTTGGCGACCGGCACCAACTGCTTGGCGGAGGTGTGGGTGATCGGGCGGAGGCGGGTGCCCGCTCCCCCGGAGAGCACGAGAGCCTTCACGAGAATCCCTATTTGTCTAAATTAAGCGTCAATCTCGGCTCACATCATAACCCTGGGGACAGGCCAGGGATTCACCAGCCATTCACATGATCGATCACCGGTTGACAACTTTCCGTCGGACGCAATACCCACAGAATCACGAAATCCGCTCCCGGCGAACCAAGAGCGGATTTCGATCTTCAGACGGCTGAAACTACTCGGTGACCCTCCGTCAGTCCTCGTCGGCCTGGGTCGAGACGGAGCGCGGCGACTGCTGCTCGGCCGCCACCGTCTTCTTCGACGCCGCCTTCTTGGCGGTCGTCTTCTTGGCGACGGTCTTCTTCGCGGCGGTCTTCTTGGCAGCGGTCTTCTTGGTCGCGGCCTTCTGCGCCGTGGCCTTCTTGGCCGTCTTACGAGCCGCCTTCTTGACCGGAGCCGCCTCCTCGGCGGGCTCCTCCGTGTCGGCCGGCGCCTCCGCCGAGGGCACGACCACGACGGCCGCCTCCTCGGACGCGGTGGGCGCGGTGGCCTTGCGGACGGCACGGCGACGGGGACGGGCCGGGGCGGCGCTCTCGGCGGCGGCCTCGGGCTCGGCCTGGGCGGCCACCGGGGCCTCCTCGGCCTGTGCCTCGGCCACCGGCGCGACCTCGGCGACCGTCACCACGGTGGCCTCCGCCCCCGCGGGCGACCCGGCGGGCGCGGACACCTTGCGGGTGGCGCGACGACGGGTACGGCCCTTCGGAGCGGCCTCCTCGGCGACCGGCGCCTCGGCCTGCGCGGCGACCACCGGGTCCTCCGCGGCCACGGGCTCGGCCTGCGCCTCGGCGGCCGTCTCCGGCTGCACGGGACGCTCGGCTTCCACCTCGGCGGGAACGCCCTGCGCGGTCGGGGCCTCAGGGCTCTCGAAGCTCTCCTGAACCTCGGATTCACCCGTACGCTTCGACCCCGCGCCCCTCGGCGCCCCGGCCGGAGCCGACGCCCGACGGCCCGCCCTGCGACGGCCACGCCCGCGCGTGGCCGCGGCCTCCGCCTCGGCGACGCTGCTGTACAGCTCCTCGTCGACAGCGAACTCGGTCGGGGTGAGCGCGATCGGCTCGGCCACCTCGGCGGCGACCTCGGCCTCGGTCTCGAGCTCTTCCGGCGTCTCCACGACCGCCACGGCCTCGTGGGTGTGCTCGTGCCCGTCGCCGCCACGCCCGCGCTTCTTGCGCTTGCCGCCGCCACCGGCGGAGGTCGGCGTCTCCATGTGCACGATGACACCGCGGCCGTTGCAGTGGACGCAGGTCTCGGAGAAGGACTCAAGGAGGCCCTGGCCGACCCGCTTGCGGGTCATCTGCACGAGCCCCAGCGAGGTGACCTCGGCCACCTGGTGCTTGGTCCGGTCCCGGCCCAGGCACTCCAGCAGGCGCCGCAGCACCAGGTCCCGGTTGGACTCCAGCACCATGTCGATGAAGTCGATGACGATGATGCCGCCGAGGTCGCGCAGCCGCAGCTGACGCACGATCTCCTCGGCCGCCTCCAGGTTGTTCCTGGTGACCGTCTCCTCCAGGTTGCCGCCCTGACCGGTGAACTTGCCGGTGTTGACGTCGACGACGACCATCGCCTCGGTCCGGTCGATCACCAGCGAACCACCGCTCGGCAGCCAGACCTTGCGGTCCAGCGCCTTGGCGAGCTGCTCGTCGATCCGGTACGTGGCGAAGACGTCGACCTCGGAGGTCCACTTCGACAGCCGGTCGGTCAGGTCGGGGGCGACGTGCGAGACGTATCCGTGGATGGTCTCCCATCCCTCGTCACCGCTGACGATGACCTTGGAGAAGTCCTCGTTGAAGATGTCGCGGACGACCCGGACGGTCATGTCCGGCTCGCCGTACAGCAGCGTCGGGGCGTTGCCGCCCTTCGCCTTCTTCTGGATGTCCTCCCACTGCGCCTGCAGCCGCTCGACGTCGCGGCGCAGCTCGTCCTCGCTCGCGCCCTCGGCGGCGGTGCGCACGATGACGCCCGCGTCCTCGGGGACGATCTTCTTGAGGATGGTCTTCAGACGCGCGCGCTCGGTGTCGGGCAGCTTGCGGCTGATCCCGGTCATCGAGCCCTCGGGCACGTACACGAGGTAGCGGCCCGGAAGAGAGACCTGGCTGGTCAGACGTGCGCCCTTGTGCCCGATCGGGTCCTTGGTGACCTGCACGAGCACGGACTGCCCGGACTTGAGAGCGGACTCGATGCGCCGCGGGCCATTGGACATGCCCAGCGCCTCGAAGTTCACCTCACCGGCGTAGAGCACAGCATTGCGCCCCTTGCCGATGTCGATGAACGCGGCCTCCATCGACGGCAGCACGTTCTGGACCTTGCCCAGGTAGACGTTGCCGACGTACGAGGTCGACTGCTCCTTGTTGACGTAGTGCTCGACGAGCACGCCGTCCTCCAGGACGCCGATCTGCGTGCGCTCACCGCTCTGCCGGACGACCATCACCCGCTCGACGGCCTCACGGCGGGCGAGGAACTCGGCCTCGGTGATGATCGGAACGCGTCGGCGCCCCTGCTCACGGCCTTCCCGGCGGCGCTGCTTCTTGGCCTCCAGTCGGGTCGAGCCCTTGATGGACTGCACCTCGTCGGACGGCTCCGCCTTCGGGCGCGGCTCCCGCACCTTGACGACGGTCCGCTCGGGGTCGCCGTCGCCGGGCTCGGCTTCGGCGGAGGAGTCCCCGGCCCGACGCCTGCGGCGACGGCGGCGACGACTGCTGGAGCTGGAGCCACCGGCCTCGTCGGAACGGGCGTCGTCCTCCTCGTCGTCCTGCTCGTCGTTGTCTTCTTCGTCCTGTGCGGACCGCGTGGCCCGCCCGGTCTGCTCGGCGGCGGCTTCGTCGGAGTCCTCCGACTCCTCGTCACCGGACGCCTCGGCGGACTCGCCCCGGCGACGGCGACGGCCACCGCGGCGACGGCGCCGACGCGAACCGGTCTCCTCGGCCTCGTCCTCGTCGACGGAGTCCTCGGCGCCCTCGTCCGTCTCCTCTTCCGCTACGACGGTCTCGGCGGCGGTCTCCTGGGCCTCGGGCTCGTCACCGGCACCTCGGCGGCGACGGCGGCGCCGCGACCCGGTCTGCTCCTCGGCGATCTCCTCGACCGGCGCGGGGGACTCGACCGACTCGGCCGGCTCGCTCTGCCCGGCCTCCGCCACGGCGGCGGCCTCGGCGGCGGCCCGCTGCGGGGTCTGGAACTGTGGCTCGGTGAACACGGGCGCCTGGAACACGGCGACCGCGGGCCGCGCGGGCCGGCGCGGCGAGTCGTCCTCGTCCTCGGTGGCCTTTCGCGCGGGCTCGGAGAACCCGGTGGCGGCCTGACGCACGGACCGCCGACGGCCACGGCGGGGAGAGACGTCCTCGGCGGGGGCCTCGGCAGGCGCGGCGGTCTCGGCAGCCGGCTCGGACGGCGCGGGCTCGACGGCCTCGCCCTCGCGAGCGTCGGCAGGCGCGGAGCCGCGGCGCGTGGTACGCCGACGGCCACGACGCGGAGCCGCGTCCTCGGCCTCGGGCTCGGCCTCTGCCTCGACGACCGGCGCGCTGTCCACGGCCTCGGCGGCCTCCGCAGCGGCCTCGGGCGCGGACGCACGTCGAGTGGCCCGGCGACGCGTACGTGCGGCGGGCGCGGCGGTTTCGACAGCGGCCTCGGCGGCAGGCGTCTCGTCGGCGGGCTCGGGCTCGGCCGCGGCGGGCGCCTCGACGATCACCGGCGCCTCGGTCCCGGCGGCCTCAGGAGTCCCGGCGGGCGTGGACACCCGACGCGTGGCACGCCGACGGGTACGACGCGGAGCCGCGTCCTCAGCCTCAGCCTCGGTCTCTGCCTCTGCGGCAGGCGCGGCGGGCGTCTCGGCGGCCACCGGCACCACGGTCTCGGCAGCCTCGGCCGCCTCCGGAGCCCCGGCGGGCGCGGACACCCGACGCGTCGCACGCCGACGCGTACGCCCGGCAGGCGCGGCAGTCTCGACGGCGGCCTCGACCGACTCCTCGGTCTCGGCGCTCTCGACGTTCTCGTCGAGCTTCTCCTCCTCGTCCGTGACGAGGTCCTCGGCCTCCGCGACCGGTATGGCCGGAGCGACGACCTCCTCGCCGTCCGAGACGGCGGCGACCGGCGGTCCCGCCGGCCTGGACGCGGCACGGCGCCGACGGCGCGGCGGCAGGGTGTCGCTGGGAGTGTTCGGTTCGGAACCCTCGATGGGTTCGGTCGGTTCGAGCATGCGGGCTTTTCTCCCGTCAGGCTCCCGGGCGCCGCACCTGGTCCGGCGGGGATGCCGGTGACGTCCGCGGCTCGCGCGATGCGCGGTGCCGCCGTCCGGGGCGCGGGCGCCGCACGGGAGCTCTCTGTGTCCTGTCTCGCCGGTTCCGTACGCCCTCTTGGGTACGGCCTGGCGAAAGTCTTGTGGTCAGTGCGCTGCCCGACCCAGGTGGCTCCCGAGTACGAGGGCTGCGCTACGACGCCCGTCCTTCGCGGGACCTTCCTTACGCCGACACCTTCGCGGCGGCAGTCGATTCGGCCGTTGAGTGGGCCTCGACTGCCTCGCGGTCGGGCGCGAGCGGGTCGGTCACCGTGCCGGTCTCTTCATCGAGCAGCCCCTGCGCCAGCCTGGTCACCGCTGCGGGGACCGGCGGCGCCAGGTCGGCCACGGCGCGGAGACCGGACAGGACGTCGTCGGGTCGAACGGCAGGCGTCACGTGCCGAACAACCAGCCGCAGTATCGCACAGGGCTGGTCGGTCGGCCTATCAGCAGGTTCACTGTGCGTTTCAAGTTGTACGACCGCGGGGCGGGCGTCGAACGTCCTGAGGCCGTTCTTGGTGGTCCGCTGGACCTCCACGGCCTCAGCGGCGTTGAACGCGGCGACCGCGCGCCCGGCCTCCGCCGGCTCCACGCCGTCCAGCCTGAGCTCCCACACGGAAGCGGTGAGCCGGTCGGCGAGTCCCGAGGTCCTGACCTCGACCGCGTCGACGACGTCGAGCCCGGTGGGCAGCGACTCGTCAAGGAGGAGCCGAAGCTTCTCCGGGTCCCGCGCCTGAGTGAGCGCGATCTCCAGGTACTCCGCCTCACTGCCCGTGCCGGTGGGTGCGGCATTGGCGTACGACACCTTCGGATGCGGCGTGAACCCCGCCGAGTACGCCATGGGCACCTCGGCGCGGCGCAGCGCACGCTCGAAGGCGCGCTGGAAGTCACGGTGGCTGGTGAACCGGAGGCGGCCGCGCTTGGTGTAGCGCAGTCGGATGCGCTGCACCGCCGGTGCGGGCGGCGGGCCTTCGGGCTGTCGCTTGCCCAGTGTCGCTCAGTCCTTCGTGAGTGCGGTCGTACTGCTACCAAGAGTACGTGTGTCGGCGCCCGTCGGTTCCCGGCGGGCCACGGCTTCCCTCGCACGGGGGTTCGCCGGAGAGCATGCGCCGGAAGTCGGCGCGGGCCTCCCGTACGGATTCACGAGCGGAGGCCGGCGCGGCGCGGGTGATCCGGCCCACACCGCGTGCGGCCTCGGCGACGGGGCGCAGCACCACGTCCCGGATCACATGCCCTGCGTAGACGTCTCGGCGCTCCGTCCGGATGCTGGTTGCACGCTCACTACTGCGAGGATTCGAAGAACGCGGCCTGGTTCTTGCCTGCCGTTTTGGCTCTGTAGAGGGCCGTGTCGGCGTCCCTCAGCACCTCCGCAGACGTGGTCGGCCTGCTGATGCTCATGGCTCCGATGCTGGTCGTCACGTGGACTGAATGACCGTGGGCAAGGACGAAGGGGGCACTGAAGGAGTCGAGGATGCGCGTGGCGTAGTCGTGCAGCGTGCTCTCGTCCACGCCTTCCACCAGGAGCGCGAACTCGTCGCCGCCGAGCCTGGCCACCAGGTCCTGTTCTCGGACCCTGCCCGTCAGCCGCCCTGCGACGTCGACCAGCAGTTCGTCACCGGCCGGGTGTCCCAGCGTGTCGTTCACGTCCTTGAAACCGTCGAGATCGAGCAGGAGCATTCCGGCGGAGAAGTGGGCGGAGCACCGGCAGAGAGCGGATTCCAGACGCTCATTCAGCAGTGCTCGATTGGCCAGACCCGTCAACGGGTCGTGGGTCGCCTGATGGCTCAGCTGCTTCTGGAGCTCCGCCTGCTCCTGCAGCGAGGCGCTGAGGGCGAGGGCCCGCGTCCTCGCCGCCATGGCCCGGTCATGGGCGTACTGGGCCAGGAACGCGACGCGCAGCACCAGCAGCAGCGACAGGCCCGCCATCATGGCGACGAGCACCGTGACGTGCGTGGGCTGGTTCCGGATGCCTCCCACGTCGACCAGTACGATCAACGGCCCCGTCAGGATGAGCGCGATCTGGACCGACAGCCGCCGCCGGGGCAGCGTCTCCTGGTCCTCCGCGAGCCGCGTCGACCGTGCGACGGAGGGGTGCAACGCCGCCGCCCCCAGCAGGAGGGACGAGACCATCCACCCCAATTCGGACACGTCCTCCCAGATCGCGGCCCCGTTCGTCGCCTGGGTGCCGTAGTAGAGGCCGTCGGCGGCGAGCAGGACGAGCAGCCATCCGACGCACAGCAGGAACGACGGCGTGTGCGTGCCGGTGGTGAGCATCAGCCGTGCGGCCATGGACAGCAGCACCAGATCGGTGACGGGATAGGCGATGGACACCGCGAGCGGCCACGAGGACAGCTCGCTGCGCAGGTACGGGGCGATGATGAACGCCCATGCCAGAGTGCCGAATCCCAGCGTGACGATTCCCGCGTCCAGCAGCCCCGCCCAGTGCAGCCGACCCGCTTGCTGCCGGGCCAGCATCACCAGTCCGGCGGTGAACAACAGGTAGCTGCCCAGGTAGAGCACGTCGGCCACACCGGGGAACGGCACCTCGGCGCTGCGGACCTGGTAGAGGCCCCAGATCGCGTCCGCCGCCGCGTACGGTGCCATGGCTGCGGCCAACAGGTACCACGGAAGGGCCGATGGCGGCTTGTTCCTGGCCACACCCACCACGATCGCGAAGACGACCAAGGCGGATATCAGCGCGGGCAGCATGTAACGCGCCGAAGAGGAGGTGACCAGGAAGGTGACGATCACAGCGGCCCCTGCTACCGCATACGACCAGACCGCCGCGTCACGGCTGCCAGGCAGCCGCTTCTGAACGTTGCCCACGCCCTCATCCAGGTCCGTGGCGGCGACGATGGGAACGGAGCGTCTCCAGGGTGTGGCAGGTGCGGTCCAGTTCGTGCTGGAGACGGGGGGCGGCCTGGGTCAGTGGGGCCGGGTCTCCGGCGTCGGCATACCGTTCCAGCTCCTGGCAGCAGGCGGCGAGGCCGTGCGCCCCGATGTTGCCGGCAGCGCCTCTGAGGCTGTGTGCCTGCTCCGCGATTTCCCCGCTGTCGTGGCGGTCCAGTGCGTGGAAGAGGGCGTTGATCATCTCGGGCGCCCGGACGAGGAAGTGATCGACCAGCCGGTCCACCAGTTCGTTCTCGGCCGGGGAACCGGTGCCGCGTAGTTCGTTCAGCCGCTGCTCGATGGAACCGCGAGGCGCCTCGTCGTCTGCCTGGGAGTCGGGCGGGCGGACCCAGCGGGCGAGCGTCTCCCCCAACTCGTCGGCGCTGACGGGCTTGGAGACGTGGTCGTCCATGCCCGCGGCCAGACACCGTTCCCGGTCCTCGGCGAGAGCGCTGGCGGTCATGGCGATCACCGGCAGGTGTGTGTCTCCCCTCGCTTCGCGGCGGCGCAGTTCCTCGGTGGCGGTGTAGCCGTCCATCCGGGGCATCTGGCAGTCCATCAGCACGGCCTGGTAGCTGTGTTCCTCGGTCATACGCAGCGCCTGGATGCCGTCGGCGGCGACATCCGTGCTGTACCCGAGGCGGGTGAGCATGCCCTGGGCCACCATCTGGTTGATCTCGTTGTCCTCGACCAGCAGCAGACGGCCGCGTTGAGCCGTTTCGGGGATGGCGGGAGCGGGAGCCGATGCCGCGGTCGTCACCGGTGCTGTCCGGAGGGTGAGTTCGACCATGGCATCCATGAGCTGGGACTGCTGGACAGGCTTGGGCAGGCTGCGGGCGATGCCGGCGGCCTGCAGCTCGACAGCGGGCAGTTGGGAACCGGAGGTGAGCAACAGCAGCCGTACACGGGCGAAGTTCTGGTCGGTGGTGATCCGGCGGGCGAGTTCCAGTCCGTCCATTTCCGGCATGTGCATGTCGAGGAGAGCCAGCGTGAAGGGACGGCCCGCGGCCGCCGACTCATGCAGGGCCACCAGGGCCTCGGCGCCGCCGGCGACCGTCGTCGGCTGCATGTGCCACCTGCGCAGCTGCGCATCCAGAATCAGCCGATTGGTGTCGTTGTCGTCGACGACCAGGACTCGAAGCCCGCGAAGAGTGGCGGGGTCCACCGGGATCGGAGGTTGTTCGGGAGCCTCCGGTGCGCGCACGGGTACGGTGAAGAAGAAAGTGCTCCCCTGGCCGGGCCGGCTGGTGACGCCGATGGAGCCGCCCATCGCCTCGGTGAGCCTGCGGCAGATGGCCAGGCCCAGTCCGGTGCCCCCGTAGCGGCGGGTGGTGGAGGCATCGGCCTGGGAGAAGGCGTCGAACATCCGCTCCTGATCGGCCTCGTCGATGCCGATGCCGGTGTCGGCCACCTCGAAGTGCAGCCATGGCGAGTGCTCTGCGGGCGGCCGGGACGGCGCCGGGCGGGCCCTGAGCACGACCTCCCCGGATTCGGTGAACTTCACCGCGTTGGACGCCAGGTTGAGCAGGATCTGCCGGAGGCGGCCGGCATCCCCGAGCACCATCGCGGGCAGCTCGGGATGACAGTCGCTGAGCAGTTCCAGGCCCTCGGCCTGGCTGGTCTGTGCCACCAGCGAGACGACCTCTTCCACCAGCGCCTGCGGGCTGAAGGCGACCTCATCCAGTTGGATCTTGCCCGCCTCCAACTTGGAGAAGTCCAGGATGTCGTTGATGAGCGTGAGCAATGCCGAGCCGGCGGCCTGAATGCCCTCGGTGTAGCGGCGCTGTTCGGCATCCAGTGCGGTGCCCAGCAGCAGGTTGCTCAGCCCGATGACCCCGTTCATGGGGGTACGGATCTCGTGGCTCACCGAGGCGACGAACTGAGACTTCGCCTGGGATGCGGCAATCGCCTGGTCGCGCGCCTCAGCCAGGGCGGCTTCGGCCTGTTTACGCTCGCTGATGTCGCGGATGAACGCGTTGAAGCAGCGCGCCTTGGCCGACTTCATCCGCCACACCGTCAGTTCGACCGGGATCTCGTGGCCGTCGTGGTGCAGGGCGCTGAGTTCGAGACGGCGTCCCAGCACATGAGCCTCTCCGCCGGCCAGCACCCGCCGGAGACCGGCGGCGTGGGCGGCGCGGTATCGCTCGGGCATGATCGTCTCGCTCAGCGGACGGCCCATCACCTCGCGGTTGCTGAACCCGAACAGCTTCTCGGCGCTCTGGTTCCAGTCGATGACGAGGCCGTCCTCGTCTATGGAGACGAACGCGTCCCAAGCGGTTTCGATGACGGAACGCGCCTGGTCCTGCAGCAGTCGCAGCGCTTCCTCCCTGCGCCGCTGGCCCTCCGCCTCCCGGGCGAACCCGCGCACCTCCGACGGCTCGCCCGCGGCGTCCCGCACCACCCAGGACGTCGCCTCCACCCACACCTGGTGCCCGTCCTTACGACGCAGACGCAGACACACCACCACACGGCCGTGGCGGTGCAGATCCCGCTCCGCCCACTCGAACTCCTCCACGTCGCCGGGATGCACCCAGGACTTCACGCTTGTCCCGACGGTCCTCTCGACCGGCTGCCCCAGCAGCGCCTCACCCGCGGAGGACACCTCCTGGTAGACACCGTCGAGCGTCCGGCGGAAGACCATGTCCGCGGAGTTCTTCAGCAGCAGCCGAAACCGCTCCTCGTCGTCCGCCGCGTACTGCCCCGGCGTGGTTGGGGGCTCCTGATGCATGGTCCGCCTCCACATGAACTTCCGACAGGCCGCGACAAAAGGTGCGGTGCGGACATTTCCAGGACGTTTCCAGCCAAGAGCGAACCATCGAAGATCGCAAATCGAGCCTCCGGGGCCGTTTGCGGCATTCGGGTGGCCCGGTCGCCCGGCACCACCGCACCGACGGCCGCCCGTGCCAGTCTCCTGACGGCACGTCAGCCATGGCTCCCCCGCACGGAAGGCACTCGTCCGATGACCACTTTCGCCCTGGCCTTCTGGAAGAGGAACGCCCGCGCAGTCGTCGCGTCGGGGCTGCTCTGCGCCGCCCTCACCGGTACCACCGCACACGCCTCCGGCCAGGGCACGGCGACCGCTCAGCCCTTCGCCGGCCCGGCGCTGTTCGACGACTTCGACTACACCGGCTACAGGGATCCGCTGATCTCCCGGCACGGCTGGACGCTGAAGTCGGGTCAGGGCGGCCCTGGGGTGCAGGGCGCCACCTGGAGGCCGCGGAACATCACGTTCGGCACCGAGGCCGGCAACTCCGTCATGACCCTGCGCTCCGGCACCGACGGCACCAGGGCCGGTACCGAACAGACCGAGATCTACCACCAGCGCAAGTTCTAGTACGGCACCTACGCCGCCCGGGTCCGGTTCAGTGACGCCCCGGTGTCCGGGCCGGACGGCGACCACATGGTGCAGACGTTCTTCACCATCTCGCCGCTGAACCAGCCGATGGACCCGGACTACAGCGAACTCGACTTCGAGTACCTGCCCAACGGCGGCTGGAGCGTCCCGAGCAGCGCCCTGCTGGCCACCTCGTGGGAGACCTACCAGGAAGACCCCTGGCAGGCCGTCGACATCACCACCCAGGAGCGCGCGAGCTTCGCCGGCTGGCACAACCTGGTCGTGACGGTCGACGCCGAGCACATCACCTACCACGTCGACGGCCGGCTCTTCGCGACGCACCCCCAGCCGTACGTACCCGAGACGACGATGACCCTGCGCTTCAACCACTGGCTGATCGACCTGCTGGGAACGAACAGCAGGAGGCCGCGCTCGTACGAGGAGAAGGTCGACTACGTGTACTTCCTCAAGGACCAGGCGCTGAACCCGTCCCAGGTTCAGGGTGCCGTCGACGACTACCGGGCACGGAAAGTGACCTTCGAGGACGGTGTATGAACCCACGGCCAGGACACCGCCGTTCAGGGGGAGTCCGGCGCATGGTCGGGGTCGGTGAGCGGCAGCCGGGCGGTGATCGTGGTACCTCGGCCCTCCTGGGAGCGCACCCGCGTCTCACCACCGTGGTTCGCCACGATCGTGCGCACGATGGTCAGCCCCAGGCCGGTTCCCGGGATGGCCGCGTCGGTGGCGTTCGAGGCGCGGAAGAACCGTTGGAAGAGCTTCTCCTGCTCCTTCTCGGGGATGCCGATGCCGGTGTCGCTGACACTGAGGATCACCTCGCCGTCCTCCCGCTCGGCACGGACGCTGACCTTCCCGCCCTCCGGGGTGAACTTGACGGCGTTGGACAGCAGGTTCATCAGCACCCGATCGAGTTGTTCGCCGTCCGCGTGCAGGACCAGCGGCCGTTCGTCGCACCGCGTGTCCAGCGAGACCGAGGCGGCCTCGGCGGCCGGCTTGATCGCGTCGACGGCCGAGGTCACCAGACGGCGCAGGTCGACCGCTGCCTTGCGGGAGGTGAACGCCCCCGACTCGATCCTGGAGAGGGTGAGCAGGTCCTCGATCAGCGCCCGCAACCGGTTCGCGTTCCTGTCGACGACGTCCAGCATGTGCAGCTGAGGCTCGGTGAGCGGTCCGGTGTCCTCGTCCTTCAGCAGCTCCACGTATCCCACGATGCTGGTCAGCGGGGTGCGCAGCTCATGGGAGACGGTGGACAGGAAGTCACTCTTGGCCTTGTCCAGGGCGCGCAGCTTCTCCACCAGGCTCGACTCCTGCTCGTATAGCAGCGCGGTGTGCAGCGCCCGGCCGACGCCGCTGGCCATGGACTCGGCGATCTCGATGTCCACCGGACGCCAGGGCCGGTCGGCGCTGGTGCGGGCGACGGACACGGCACCGATGGGTTCCTCTCCCACGCCCACAGGGATGATCACCGCCGAGTCCAGGCCCAGCGCCGCAGCGGCGACGCGGTTCTCGGCGGGCATGCCGGTCCTCCCGAAGGAGCCCGGCGCACCCGGCATGGGCGTGGTGTCGGACACGTACCGGTGCAGGTCGGTGGCCAGCCAGACCGTGCCGCGCCGGTAGTGGTCGCGGACCACGTCCGCCGGGAGCGTCGGAATCGCCCTGCGCTCCTCGTCGGACAGCAGACCCCGCTCCGCGGACCACACCCGGGCCACCGGGAATGCGGAGCCGTGCTTCTCGGCGAGCAGGATGAAGACGTAGTCGGCGGCCAGGACCTCGCCGATGCCGCGGCTCGCGGTGTCCAGGACGTGGTCGACGTCGAGCTGATCCCTGATCCGGATGCCCGTCTCCCTCGCGGCCCGCGACAGCTGCTGCCGCACCTCCTCGACCCCACGCAGCCGGTCACCCTCGTCGGCGAGCGAGTTCACCGACCGGGCCACCACCCTGATCTCCTCCGGCCCCATCTCCTGGGCACGCGCCGAATGGTCTCCCACGGTGAGCCGGCCGAGCGTCCGCTCGACGTCGCCGAGCGGACGCGTCAGGGCGCGAGTGGTACGTACGGAGGCGTACACCGCCAGGCCCAGGGCCAGGGCCACCGTGGCGCCGAGACCGGCCGTACCGGCCCGGAACACCGTGTCGCCGTGCCGGTCCATGCTCTTCTCTTCCGCCTTCAGTTGACTGTTCAGGCGGTCGTTGGCCAGCTCGAACGCCCTGAACCGCCGGGTCGCCTCACGGGTGAGCACCGCGGCCTGCTCGCTTCTCGGAGTACTGCGCGTCTGCTCGTCGGCGACACGGAAGTAGGCAGCGAGATCTCGCTGCTGCGGTGCGATGTCACTCTCGTCCACGACGTCGTGCCCACGCAGGTCGTCGATGACCGACGGAATACGACCCTGGGACACGCGAAAGGCGGCGAGCTCACTCTGGTCACCGGTGATCAGATAGCCCCGGACCGACCGCTGCGCATTGATGGCCTCGGTGCGCAGGCGCCGGTTGTCGTCGTCGGCGGGATGGATCCGGTCGATGATCTGGTCGTAGTGGCTCTGCAGAAGCTGCGCACCGATCAACGTGCCGATGCCGCACAGCGCGATCAGAAAGGTCAGCAGCCCGAACGTGTACCCGAGCCGGCGCCCCACGGAGCCGTTGACCCGGTCGGCGATGCCGTTCATACGCGATCACCTCCGCCTTCCTTCACCTCGCCGGGCGAGTCGAATCCCGCGCGGGTCAGCGGCGTCCACACCTGGGGAGTCCGGTGCAGCGCGTCCCACATGCCGCGCAACCGCCACCACGCCGTGAGCTGGCGGTAGCCCAGGTTCTCGGCGACCACGCCGACGACGGCGCCCCAGACGTCCTTCCATCGCGAGAACCGGTGGAAGGCGTACTCCTCCACCGCGACCGAGACGAGGCTGACCACCGCCGCATAGGCATAGGCGGCGAGCAGGAACTTCCACAGGAAGTCCACGTTCACCGCGCCGAGCAGGACGCTCAGCGGAACCAGCACAAGACCGGAGAGTTCCACCAGCGGCGCCAGCAGTTCGAAGAAGAGGTAGAAGGGCAGCGCCAGCATGCCTACGACGCCGTAGCGGGGATTCCCGATCATGCGCCAGTGCTTGAGCATGATCTCGGTCAGCCCGCGGTGCCACCGCCGTCGCTGGGAGGCCAGGTCCGCAAGTCGGGTGGGCGCCTCGGTCCAGGAGATCGGCTCGGTGACGAAGGCGATGCGGTACGCGCGGCGCTGTCGGCGCATGTCCCGGTGCAGCCGGATGACCAGCTCGGCGTCCTCGCCGATGCAGTTTGCGTCCATCCCGCCCGCCGCCACCACGGCGTCCCGGCGGAAGAGCCCGAAGGCACCGGAGATGATCAGCAGGCCGCCGATCTTGGACCATCCGGTGCGGCCCAGGAAGAAGGCACGCAGGTACTCGACGACCTGAATGCGTGCGAGCAGTTCGGAGGGGACGTGCGGATCGACCACACGGCCGGCGACCACCCTGCAGCCGTTGGCGATACCGATCACACCGCCGGTGCCCACCATCCGCACCGGATCGTCGCTGAACGGTTTGGCCACGGTGAGCAACGCCTCCGCATCGAGGATCGAGTCGGCGTCCACCAGGCACACCAGCGGATAGCGCGCCAGGTTGATCCCCGCGTTGAGCGCGTCGGCCTTGCCGCCGTTCTCCTTGCGGGCCACCACCAGTGGTACCGGGCCGCCCCTGGGCAGGTTGACCGAAAGGATCCTGCCGCGGGTGGGGACGTCGTACGACACCACGTACTCGACCTCCGAGAGGTCGAAGGCCTCCCGCAGGACGTCCAGCGTGCCGTCGGTGGAGCCGTCGTCGACGACGATGACCTCGAACATGGGATAGCGCAGCAGCAGCATCGCGCGCACCGCCTCGACGATGCCGGCCGCCTCGTTGTGCGCGGGCATGATCAACGACACGGGCGGAGTGAAGGTGCTGGTCGCGGCGTCGTCGTAGCCCGCGAAGGGGGCCCGGCGCAGCCGTCTGACGAACTCCCCGAGGGCGATGAGGATCAGGATCAGCTGGCCGGAGTTGATGACGAGGAAGTAGCTGATGATCACGGTGTCGCAGACGGAGATCAGTGTGTGCGCCGCGCCGAGCAGCCACTCCCAGGGCTCGCCGGCCATGGTGCTCACAGCGGCACCTCCACGCGAACGTCATGCTGGGAGCCGGCGACCGCGGCCTCGGCGAGCGCGGCCCTGGCCTGCGCGGCGGCCTGCTCGCCCCGCGCACCCGCCGCGGCCGTCTGCAGCGCCGTCTGCCCGGTCGGACCGAGCCGCAGCAGCGCGCGGGCCGCTGTCGACGCCACATGCCGGTTGGCGTCGCCGAGCAGTTCCGCCAGCCGGTCGGTCGCGGAGACAGCACCGAGATTGCCCAGGGCCCCGGTGCCCACGATGCGCAGGGCGAGCGGCTGACCGGGCCCGACGGCCTGCAGCAGTGGTTCCAGGCCATCGGGCATGCCCAGTCTGCCGAGCGCGCGGGCCGCCCGGATCCGTACCTCGTCGGAGGGATCCGCACACAGGGCACGAGCGATGTCGGAGGTGCGGGAGACCACGCCGGTCGCGCCGAGGACCTCGATGGCCACAGCCCTGGCGAGTGGTTCGGGGTGGTCCAGCCCGGCCGCGACGTTCCGCTGCGCCTGCGGCCCCAGCGAGACGAGGGCGCCGGTGACCGCTCCGGGCGGTACGGTCCGCGATCCGCTGAGCGCGTCCAGGAGGTGCGGCGCGGTCGCCGGTCCCCCGCATCGGCCCAGCGCCCGTACGGCGGCCAGGCGGACCTCGGGGTCGCGGTCGGCCAGCAGACGGTACAGCGACGGCTCCGCGGCCCGGTGCGAGAGCTGGCCGAGCACCTGGGCGGCGCGTCCCCGCCTGGCCGCGCTGCGGCTTTCGAGGTCGGCGACGGCTTCCACGGCGACCCCGCGCTCCTCGTACAGCCGGACCAGTGCCGTGCGGGCGGCGCCGGAGACCTTGCCCAGCAGCGCCGTCAAGGACGGTTCGAGGGCGGTCCAGGTCCGCTGGTCGACCTCCGCCAGCTGCCGCAGCAGCTCGTCCTGCTCGTCCTCCTCGGCACACAGGAGCTGCAGCAGCAGACCGCGCACCGGTTCCGCCCGACGCTCACGTCGGCGCTGCCTCAGTCTGCGGACGCAGCGGTTGGAGACGATCAGCAGACCGAGCGCCAGGAGCACCGCCGGCAGGCACAGCAGTGCGCCGCTGACGATGCCGTTCGGAATCACCGCTCCACCCGGCCGAGCACCGCGGTGACCCGGCTGGACAGCTCCCGCGGGCTGAAGGGCTTGATGATGTAGTCGTCGGCGCCCGCCGCGAAGCCGACCTCGACGTCCCCCTCCTGGGAGCGGGCGGTGATCATGATGACGGGGAGGGTCGCGGTCTCGGGCGCCGACCGCAGCTCCCGGCAGACGTCCAGGCCCGACATCCCGGGCATCCGGATGTCGAGCAGCGCCAGGTCCACCGGCTGCTCACGGGCCGCCTTGAGGGCGGCCATGCCGTCCTCCACGACCGTGACCTCGTGGCCGCTCTGGGTCAGCTTGAAGGCCACCAGGTCCCGGATGTCCGAGTCGTCGTCGGCGATCAGGACACGCGCCATCAATCCTCCTGGGACTCCTGGGCCACGGAACTCCGGTACGAATCCAGAAGCCGTGCCACCGACGACTGCCTGAACGGCTTGGCCAGCACCTCGTCCGCGAGGTCGACCAGCACCTCCTTGTCGAGCACCGAAGAGACGACCAGCCGGCATCTCTTCGTACGCTCGTCCGCCCGCAGGGTCCGGAGTACGTCCCGTCCGTCGATACCGGGGAGCATCACGTCGACCACCGCCATGTCCGGCGGGTCGGCGAAGGCGAGTTCGAGGCCCTCCTCCCCCGAGGGCGCGACGACCACCGGGCATCCCAGCTCCCGGAAGTGCCGCGCCAGCAGGGCGCACACGTCCGGGTCGTCCTCGATCACGAGCACGCGAGGTGGGTTCATCACCGTCCTGTCCACGAAGCAAGACCGTCAGGAACAAAATAGAATCAATAATCCACTTCCACCACATATGCCCCACCCGCCCCGATCGACGACAGAGCCACAGGGCGGCGGCGACCAGGGTGGGGATCCGGCGCGCGGCGGAGCCCGGCCCGCTCATCGCGCACCGGCGCGGTTCAGCCGTGGCAGGCCGAGGAAGACCGTCGAGGCGGCGAGCAGGGCAGCTACGAACGGCACCCGAAATCCCGCCGAGGCTCCCGCCGCGTCGACCGCCCACCCGGCGGTCGCGTAGCCCAGCGCCACCCCGACGGAGAGCCCCGAGACGATCCAGGTGATGCTCTCGGTGAGCTGGGCGGCCGGCGCCAGCCGGTCCACCAGAGCCATCGCGGTGATCAGAGTCGGCGCGATGGCCATGCCCGCCACGAAGAGCATCCCCGCCAGCGCCGCGAGACCCGGCGCGAACAACAGCGGTGCCGTCGTCACCGCCATCGCGCCGACGCTGAGCAGCAGCCGCCGCGTGATCGCCCCCCGCGGCGCGATCGCGCCGAAGACCGCGCCTGCCAGGCCCGAGCCGAGGGCATACGCGCCCAGCAGCAGGCCGGAGAGGGCCTTGTGGTGGTGTGCGCCGGCGAACGCCACGGTCGCGACGTCCATCGAGCCGTAGGCCACGCCCACCGACGTCAGCGTCAGCACCAACAGGCCGAGTCCCGGGATGCGCAGTGTGCCGCCCCCGGCGCCTTGCTGCTCGGGGCGCACCAGCGGTTCCGTACGCCGCTGCGCGGCGAACAGCAGGACACCGACGGCGAGCAGGACCGCGGCGGCCAGTGGTCCGGCCTCGGCCCAGGCCCTGGTCGACAGCGTGATCGCCAGGATCGGGCCGACGACGTAGATCACCTCGTCGAGCACCGACTCCAGCGAGTACGCGGTGTGCAGCAGCCGCGGCGACTTCCGGTGGATCTCCGCCCACCGGGACCTGACGAGCGCACCCATGCTCGGCATGCACCCTGCCACCGCAGCCGCGGCGTAGAGCGTCCAGACCGGCGCGGCATACCGGGCGCACAGCAGCAGCGCACAGATGGCGGCGACCGTCACGGCCATCGCCGGGAGGACGACCCGGCGCTGGCCGTGACGGTCGACCAGCCGGGAGATCCGCGGCCCGATCGCCGCGGTGGCGAGCGCCTGCGTGGCGGAGACCGAGCCGGCGAGCCAGTACGCACCGCCGAGCTGCGACAGCATGGTGACGATGCCGACGCCGACCATCGCCATCGGAAGGCGTGCGATGAAGCCCGCGGCGGAGAAGAGCAGACTGCCCGCGGGAGAGAAGATCCGGCGGTAATCGGAGAGCATGAGACGCCACGCTCCGTCAGGAGCCGGTCGTCGCGGGCAGATCCGGTCCGCGAGTCCACGCTCCGTCAGGAGCCGATCCCCGCCGGGTGGATCCGGTCCGGTTTCCGCGCTTCCTTTCCGCGTCCCCCATGTCCTCCATATTCACGCATGGCCCGGTGTACCGCTACGCGACCGGCATCTCTCCGTGCGCGTGCGGGAAATGGCGAGCCGGGTAAGCTGGATTGCAGACACGTCGATGTCTCGGCGAGAAGGAGCCTCTATACCGGCGACCGCGAATTCCGGCAACCGCGCACTCCGGGACCGCGTATACGCCAATCGTGTTCACAGGCGACCAATACCGAGTCCTGGATCCGATAATTCTCCTTCGTCAGCCCGGCCCCACGGGCTCTTCCGCCGTAGTCCGGTGCTTTTGGCCCAGCTCGGTCCGCCCGGCAAGTGGCCCTCCCAGGAGGTGAGTTGGGTTGAACGCGCGACTGCGTAGCCAGGCCGTCATGGTCGCCTTCAGCGTATGTATCGTCGCACTTACGGCGATCTACTACGCATTTCCGGCGCAGCGGCTGATCTTCGTCGGCATTGGCGTGACCGGCGTCCTCGGTATTGTTCTGGGTGTCATTCTCAACCGCCCTACGCATCGGCTCCCCTGGCTGTTGCTCGCCGCGGGAAACCTGGCCTTCGCCGCGGGCCAGGCCGCCCAGATCGTCCTCATCCAGTGGCTTGACGAACAGAGCTTTCCGTCGATCGCCGACGGCTTCTATCTCCTGGCATATCCCCTGTACGCGGCCGGGTTGCTCGGCTTCGTCCACTGGCGCACGAGTTGGCGCGACCGCGCGAGCCTCGTCGACGCGCTGACGCTGACCGTCGGTCTGGCGCTGCTGTCGTGGCTCTTCCTCATCGATCCGTTCGCCCACCTCGCGGGTCTCACCTGGGTGCAGAAGGCGTTCTCCATCGCCTATCCGCTCGGCGACATCCTCGTCCTGGCGATGCTGCTGCGCCTGCTCGCCGGCCGAGGCGGCAAGAGTCTCTCGCTCATGCTGCTCACCGTCGGCACCGTCGGCCTGCTCACCTCCGACGTGCTCTACGGCCTGATCCAACTGAACGGAACATGGCGCACCGGAACTGCGGTCGAGCTCGGCTGGGTCATTCTGTACGGCGCCTGGGCGATCGCCGCGCTCGATCCGTCCATGCGGTCGCTGACACAGCCGGTGCCATGGCGCGGCGAGGCCGGCACGGGCCGGCTGAGCCTGCTCATCCTGGCGTCGCTCATCGCGCCGGCCATCCTCCTGACGGAAGCCGTGCGTGGCCAGAGCGCCGACATCGGCGTCATCGGCGCGTTCTCCGCGGCGCTCTTCCTCCTGGTGCTCTATCGCCTGGCGGGCGTGGTGGCGACACACCGGCAGGCGGTCGGCCGGGAGAAGGTGCTGCGCAACACGGTGTCGTCGCTGGGCGGAGCGGGAGATCTGCGGGATGTGGCCGCCACCGTCCAAACGGCGGTGACTGAGCTGATGCCGCACGGCCCGCCGCGTTCCGCGCTGCTCACCGTGCCGGACAACACCCTCTGGGTGAACGGGAGGAACGACACGGCACGAGGGCCCGTGTCCGCGCAGGGGACGGCAGCCATAGCGGAACTGGCCGAGTCCGGCCAGAACCGCCTGGTGGCCCTCGCCGGTGTGGGGCCGGACCTCGCCACCCGGCTCAGGGACCCGGACAGGGAGCCGAACCGCATCGAACACGCGCTAGTCTGCCCGCTCATCTCGCAGGATCACCCCTCGGGCGATTCGCTGATCGGGACCCTGGTCGTGGCCGGGGACGAGCACGACCTGCTCGTGCTCCGGGACGCGCTGGCAACTCTCGCCTCGCAGACCGCACTTGCCGTGGCGCGGGTCGCCCTCGCCGAGGAGGTCAACCGGCGCAACAGCGAGGCGTACTTCCGCACGCTGGTGCAGAACGCCTCCGACGTCATCCTGATCCTCGACGAGGAGGACCGGATCCGTTACGCCAGCCCCTCCGCAGACCAGGTGCTGGGCGTTCCGAACCTGGAGGGCGCCCAACTCGTCGATCTGGTGCCTCCGCAGGACAGCCAGACGGTGGTCGAGACACTCGCCCGGGTACGGAGCCACGAGTACCAGACCAGGCGCGAGCACTGGCGCATGATCCGCGTCGACCAGACGTCCATCGAGGTCGAGGTGAGATGGAGCGACCTGCGCGAGGAGGCGACCGTCGGCGGGGTGGTGCTCACCCTGCGGGACGTGACCGAACAGCGCAAACTGGAACGCGAACTCACCCACCAGGCTTTCCACGACTCGCTCACCGGTCTGGCCAACCGCGTGCTCTTCCAGGACCGGGTCAACCACGCCCTGGTGCAGGCACAGCGCGAGGGCACGGTGGTCGGCGTGCTCTTCCTCGACATCGACGACTTCAAGGTCGTCAACGACATACACGGCCACGGAGTGGGCGACGAACTCCTGGTCGCGCTCTCCCTTCGCCTGCAGACCACCGTCCGTGCCTCCGACACCGCCGCGCGCCTCGGTGGCGACGAGTTCGCGCTGCTGGTGGAGGGTTCCGCCGCGACGGAAGGCGTGGAGCGGTTCACCGAACACGTGATGGAGGTGTTCGCCGAGCCGTTCCGGCTCAGTGTGGGACCGATGACCGTGTACGCCAGCGTCGGCTTCGCGACGACGGAGGACAGCGTCGACTCGGTCGAGCTGCTCGCACACGCCGATCTCGCCCTGTACGCGGCGAAGACGGCAGGCAAGCGTCAGTGGCGTCGCTACCGCCCGGAACTACAGAGCGGCATGGCCGAGCGTGCCAAGTTGCAGGCAGGGCTGGACAGTGCGCCGATCGAGACGTCGTTCCTGGTGCTCTACCAACCCATCGTGGAGCTGACCAGCGGGCGGATCTCCGGCTTCGAGGCGCTGCTTCGCTGGCCCCACGCCACGCGCGGCATGGTGATGCCGGAGCAGTTCATCACGCTGGCGGAGGAGAGCGGGCAGATCGTCCCGCTCGGCGCCTGGGTGCTTGACCAGGCCGCCGCCGAGGCCGTCCGGTGGGAGGAGTCCGTGCATCGCGACGGGACCACCAACCGCAAAACGCCTTACATCAGCGTGAATGTGTCACCGCGTCAGTTCCGTGACGAGGAGTTCTACGACGTGGTCCGACGCGCCCTGGATCTCTCCGGCATCGATCCGTCGTCTCTCGTACTGGAACTGACCGAGAGCGTGCTGATGTACAACGACGAACGTATCCTGCGGGAGATGAGTTCGCTCACCGACCTCGGGATCCGTATCGCGATCGACGACTTCGGCACGGGCTACTCGTCGCTGAGCTATCTCCGTGAGTTCCCCATCTCGATCCTCAAGATCGACAAGTCGTTCGTCGACGAACTCGGTCGCTCGCCCGAACAGTACGCGCTGGTCGAGGGCATCACGCATCTCGCCGACACGCTCAACCTCACGGTGATCGCCGAAGGAGTGGAGGCCGTGAGGCAGCAGGAACTGCTGATCTCCATGGGCTGCCCGCTCGGCCAGGGTTACCTCTTCGCCGAGCCGGTCAGCGCCGAGGAGGCAGGGCAGCTCGTCCTCGCGCCGCCACTCGGCCGCCTGGCCGAAGCGTCTGTGGCGCCCGCGGACAGGAAGCGGTGATGACGGGGCCCTCGCCCCTCGACGAAAGGGGCGTGCATCGTGCTCCGTTGAGTTCCTCGCGAGGCAGGAGACCCAAGGTGACGGAACGTGACCACCCCCCGGAAGAGTCGGCTGAGCCGTGCGCCGTGCTGCGCAACGACGAGAAGCAGTACGCGATCTGGCCCGCCGATCAGGGGATTCCGGCCGGGTGGCGCCGGATCGCCGGACCGATGTGCGCCGTGTCATGCGAGGACCTTGTCGACCGCCTCTGGAGGGACATGCGGCCCGCCAGTGCCCGTTCCGGGGCGCGCCCCCTGGGGTCCGGGCCGAGCACCGTGCCCGAGTTGATCCGCAAGCGGGCGCAGCGTGCGCCGTCCACGCTCGCGGTGCTCTCGGACGAGGGCCTGCTCAGCTACGCCGAGCTGATCGGCCGCGCCGACCTGCTGGCCCACGAGCTGCGGGAGTCGGGCGTCGGCGCAGAGTCCGTGGTGACCGTCTGTCTCGACCGCGTGCCCGAGCTGATCGTGACGCTGCTGGCGGTCATGAGCTCCGGTGGCGCGTTCCTGCCCCTCGACCCGGCCAGTCCGCGGCAACGCATGGTCGCACTGGTCGAGGAGACCGGTTCACGCCTCATCGTCTCGAGCCGCGAGCACACCCCGATGTTCGCCGGGTGCGAGGCACGGATCGTCCACCCGGATGAACCGGCCGCACAAGTGCAGCCGACCGAACAGCCGGCGGCACCCGGCCCCCGGCCGGACGACCTCGCCTACGTGATCTACACCTCCGGATCCACCGGACCTCCCAAGGGCGTGATGATCACCCACCGGTCGCTGGCCCACTCCCTCACCACCGTGGCCCGGGCATACGAACTGACGCCCGGCGACCGGGTGCTGCACGCCGCTGCGCTTGGCTTCGACACCTCACTGGAGCAGATCTTCGCCCCGCTGATCAGCGGCGCGACCCTCGTACTGGCGGGAACACAGACCTGGGCACCCACCGACCTCCTGCGCCGACTCCCGGAGCACCGGATCACCGTCGCGGATCTGACCCCCGCCTACTGGCACCGGATCGTCTCCGTCGCGGACCGCGGCGACATCCTCGCGTCGCTGAGGCTCGCCATCGTCGGCGGCGAGATCGTCACCGCGAAGGACTGCCGCGCGATTCGGCGCCGGATGCCCGGCGCGCGCCTCGTCAACGCCTACGGGCTCACCGAGACCACCATCACCTCCACGCTCTGCGAACTGAACGAGGTAGTGCTCGCCGCGCCGGACACCGCAGTCGCCCCGATCGGCACGCCCCTCGAGGGCAGTCACGTCCATGTGCTCGACGCTCAACTGCGCCCGGTGCCACCGGGCGAGCGCGGCGAGATCTACATCGGCGGACCCGGCCTCGCACGTGGCGTGTGGGGGCAACCCGCCCTGACCGCACGGCAGTTCGTGCCCGACCCACATGGCTCGGCACCCGGGGACCGGATGTATCGCACCGGGGATCTGGGCCGTCGGCGCTCCGACGGCAACCTGGAGATCCTGGGCCGGGTCGACGACCAGATGAAGATCCGCGGATTCCGGGTCGATCCGGCCGAGATCGAGGCCGCGCTCGTCTCCCACCCGGAGGTCGGCCAGGCGATGGTGGTGGCCCGGGCACGCGACAACGGCGACCGGGACCTCATCGCGTACTACACCCCGAGCGCCCCGCCGAACGGCGGTGAGGGAGCGCTGCGCACCAGGCTACGGTCGGCACTCGCCGAGGCCCTGCCGAGCTACATGATCCCGACAGCTTTCCGCGCCGTGGCGCAGTTGCCCGTCGCACCCAGCGGAAAGCTCGACAGAAAGGCCACGCCGGAATCCGGAACCCCGGCGACGACGGCCGGCGTCGACGACCGTCCGGTCCCGCAGGGAATGGCCCAGTTGTGGGGTCAGATCCTGGATGTGGAACGCGTCCGTCCGCACGACGACTTCTTCGAGCTGGGCGGCAACTCGCTGCTGGCCATGGAGATGCTCGCCCGGACCCGCGTCATCTTCGGCATCGGTGTCGGCCAGATCCGCGAGCTGACCCGTTCACTGCTGCGGCAGCCGGTACTCTCCGCGTTCGCCGAGTCGGTGCGCCAGGCGCGGGCCGGCACACTGGCCCCACCGGACGGCGGGAGCGTCGACTTCGCCGCCGAGACCGATCGGAGCGTTGTGGCGGTGGGCCACGCGGCGCCGGCTCCGCGCACCGGCGATCCCGGCGACGTCCTCCTCACCGGGGCGACCGGGTTCTGCGGGGCACACATGATCGGCGAGCTGCTGCGCCGGACGACGGGACGGGTCCTCTGCCTGGTCAGGGCCGACGACGAGCAGCAGGCCATGGAAAAAATCCGCCAGAGCCACCAGCGCCATGTCCTCAGCGATCTGTCCGGCGAGCGCGTCCAGCCAGTCGTCGGCGACCTGAGCAAGCCCGCACTGGGGCTGTCACCCGGCCGGTTCGAGGAACTGGGAGCGACCATCGACGCCGTCTACCACTTCGGCGGACAGGTCAACTTCATCTACCCGTACCACGACTTGCGCGCGGCCAACGTCGACGGCACATACGAGATCATCCGCCTCGCCGCCCCCAGGGCCGTACCCGTCCACTTCACCTCCAGCATGGCCGTGCTCGCCGGATTCGGGCCGGCCGGGGTGCACCAGGTGTCGGAGAGCACGCCCCTGCGCTTCCCGGACTATCTGTCGGTGGGATACGTGGAGACCAAATGGGTCGCCGAGGCGCTGCTGAAGCAGGCGTCCGACGCGGGCCTGCCGATCGCCGTCTACCGCCTGATGGACATCACGGGCAGCAGTGGAACCGGCGTGATGAACACCAGCAGCGAGCTGGCCGCGCTTTTCGACTTCATCACGCGGACCGGACTGTGCCCCGACGTCCGGCTGCCGCTGGACTTCCTGCCGGCCGACCATCTCGCCCGCGCCATCGGACACATCTCGACCCGCCGTCCCGCCCGCGGCGAGGTCTACCACCTCACCAACCCCCGTCCCACACTGCTGGATTCGCTCGCCGCGTGCCTGCGCCGACGGGGCCACCCGGTCCGGGAGGTCCCCTACGCCGAGTGGATCGCCTCGCTGGTGAAGTACGCGGCCGCGCATCCCACCGACCCGATCACCCCGTTCGTCCCACTGTTCGTCGACCGGTGTGCCCGAGCTGACATCACGGTGAGCGAGATGTACTTCCAGGGCGTCTTCCCGGAGTTCACCCGCGGCAACGCGGAGCGGGCGCTGATGGATGCCGGGATCGACGTTCCTCCGGTGGACGCGGAGATGCTGGACCGCTACATCGACTTCCTCCAACAGACCGACTCCGTCGGGTCGGTGAGGAGCCGGGAGCCCGGAGCGGCCCGGTGGTGAACCGTTGCGCCTGCTGGGAGGCGCTGGACGTGTCGGATGCGGCGCCCGACGGTCCGGTGGCCTTCTCCGCCGACCTCAGTCCCGCGAGCCTCCTGGCGGCCTACCGCGCCGGGGTCTATCCCTTCCCGGCATCCGACGAATACACCCGCGCACTCAACGAGGTGGTCTTCGCCGATCAGGTCCAGGAGGGCCGTATCCCGCTCGTGGGGGTGGATGCGGGGGAGGAAGCAGCCGATCCCTACGCCGTCTCCTGGTGGTCGCCCGACCCCAGACCCGTGCTGCCCGTCTCGGCCCCACACCTCGGCCGCAGCCTCGCCCGGCGGCTGCGCAACCGGCTGCAGTGGTCGACCAGCCTGGACCGGCGGTTCGAGCGGGTCGTCCGCGAATGCCGCGCCGACCGTGTTCCTCTGTGGCTCACCGACGAGCTGATCGCAAGCCTGGTCCGCCTGCACGATCTGGGTCATGCGCACAGCGTCGAGGTGTGGGAGGACGGCGATCTGGTCGGCGGCGTCTTCGGCCTCCAGGTCGGATCGGTCTTCAGCATGGACTCGATGTTCTTCCACCGTCCCGGCGCCTCGAAGGTCGCGGTGACCGACCTCGCGGCACGCTTCGCAGAAGCCGGCGGCGTACTGCTCGACGCACAGCGGGACAGCCCGCACGTCCGCGACCTGGGCGGCATTCTCGTACCGCGAGAGCAATACGTACGACACCTCTGCCACACCACGAGCGACAGCCTCCCGATACCCACCGCCACCCTGCCCGCCCGCCGCCTCGCCAAGCCGACGGGATCTCCCTGACCGCCCCACGCCACACCGCTCGCGGAGATCTGCCTGAATGCCGGCGATCGCCTCCACGAACGGCCTACAACGACAGGCGATCGACTGCACGCGCCGGTCTACTGGGCGGAGGAAAGCGAACGACAAAGGAGAGATACCCATGGCTGTTGTGCTGTCATTGCGCTGGCCGGGAGTCACACCCGCGCAGTACGACACCGTGCGAGACGCGGTGCGCTGGGAGGATGAGGAGCCAGAGGGCGCGGTCCTGCACGTGGCCTGGTTCGAAGGAGGCTCGCTGCACGTGATCGACGTGTGGAACAGCCAAGCGGACTTCGAGCGGTTCTTCTCCGAGCGGCTCGTGTCCGCCATCAAGGAAGCTGACATCGCCGGTGAGCCCGAGACCGAGTTCTCGCCCCTCTACCGGCGCTTCGTGGCCTCCGGCATCAGCGGTGCCGCCTGACAGCGCCCTTCTTCTGGTGGATCGTGCGGCCAGCGGCGTTGCCACACCATCCGGCGCGGGACCCTGGTGCCGGGGCTGAGCACCCAGCGCCCCCAGGACGGCAGCAGCCTCTTCGGCAGCCACCGTCCTCCAGGGCCTCCACCCTGCGCCACAACGCAAGACGCTGCGGCCGGCGGACAGAACGTGCGGCGAACTCCTTCGTGCGTCGACTGGTGGAGGACAAGTCGTCCGGAACGCACCTGGGCCTGCTCAGTAGGCAGCAGTGCGGTTGAAGCTGGTGACGTTGAGCTTGATGCCCTGCACGCTCTTGAGCGTCGTGGGGAACTCACCCCGAGCGGTCTGGCCGGCTTGCACGTTGGTCTCCAACTGCGAACCGTTCGCCATGCGAGTGCCTCTTGCGTCGACCGCCTCCCAGTCCCACGAGTAGTTGGACTTCTCGCTGCTGCTGTTCTTGATCGTCCAAATGAGCCAGATGTTGGTGATACCGGCTTGCGAGCGGTCGTCCAGCTTGAAGCTGACGAGGTCGGCTCGTTCCCCCTCGGGCTCCTGTGTCCGCCCCTGCTGCGTCTTCGCGGTAGAGCTCGTACTGGGCGCAGGGGTGGTGCTCCCATCGTTGTCCCCTGACGCGATCACCAGCACAACGACGACGATGACAACGACCGCGGCCAGAGCGCCGGCACATCCCCAGAGACAGCCACGGCCTCGCCGCTTCTTCTGCGGTGGCGCAGGGGGCGATGCCCACTGCCCGGGAGGAGGAGAGGCTTGGCCCGGACTTCCCCACCGAGGATTGTCCCCAGATGGCTCGCTCGCTGACATGGCGCCTCCTTGCTAGCGGATATCGCCACGCTAGGAAGCCACGGGGCACATCGCGAACCGAGAGCAGCCAGTCAGGCGACAGCCACCGGGTACGGGGCCCTCCTGGACTCGCAACTCCTCAGACCCACTGCGCCTCGGAATGGCCAGCAGCCGAGCCCCCAGGGCGCGGCAAGGTCGTTCTCGGTGTCTCCCGCACAACCGCTGGCTCCCACTCTCCGCACCGAGCGCCCTCAGGACGACAGCCGTTTCCTCCTCGCTGGCGTCCCCCAGGGCGTCCACAATGCACCGTCCGGTTTCTGAAACGCGTCGCACCATTCCTGGTGGTTCACAGGTAGCCCTGCGCATACATGCCTGTCCGGTCGCGAATTGCTCGCGCGGACGACGCGTCGGCCCCGACCGTGCGACAAACCACTACAGTCCGGAACCGCTCCCCGAGATATCCGCCGACGAGGAGGCCTGACCGCCCATGTCGAGACGGAATGGCGGGTACACATCGGTCATCAGCGCGGCATAGACACCCACACGGGCGACCCATCGGGCCAAGCCCATCAGGAAGTCGAACAGGTGAACCGGGTAGCGAGCGGTAGCCGCGAGGATGATCACGGCGACCAGGGAGAGGAAGGGAATCAGGCCACCGCCATGCCAACTGTCCCCTGACGCCCAGCCCCAGTCACCGGTGAACATCCCGATGACGATGTACTGCGGGATCACCAGCAGCCACCATTTCACGAGGACCAGGCCGCGCGAGAGGCGCTCGGGATAAACGACGTCGAAATGCGCGGGATAGTCGGGCACATCCTCGAGCGTGAACGGCGGGTATCGGTCGGTGCCCAGCGCGGTGTGGGCGTAATAGCTGACACGCCAGTTCCAGCGCAGTACGCCGACATTGAAGTCGAAGAGCGACCTGGGATATCGGGCTGTGAACAGGATGGCGAAGAACGCAATGACGGTCACGCAGACGAACGCAATCCACAGGAAGAACAGCACGATGTAGTGCGGGATGGCGAGGAACCACTTCACCAGCCAAAGCCATCTGGACAGCCGAGGGTCCAGAGAGGCCTCGATACGCACCGGGGACGCAATGACTGGATTCATACGGCGCAAATCCTTTCGAACGTCTCCGCCCGGCGGTCACCTGCCGTACCCCGCCCGAGCAGGCGGGCGGCCAGGTGGCCGCCTGATCACGGACTCAGGCTCGCACGCGAAAGGGAACACCGCGACCGGGGTTGATCCGCTCGTCAGGGAAAGCAGAGCTGTGCCGAGAACGCCGCTGTCGCAGAGGGGATGACGACCTGCCCGGCGGCACCTCGCGAACTGCGCACAGCCGCTCGGGCGATGATCGCCGCGCAAAAGTCTCTCCCGAGCCGTCAGGCCTCAGACCCACTCCACCTCGGTTCGCCGCCGCCCCCCGATGCCTCCACCATGCCGCAACGCCTCACTCACCTCAGTGAGCGTGTCCGCCGGCCGCAGCGTCCTTCTTGACCGTCAGCGGCAGCAACTTCTTCCCGGTAGGACCGATCTGAATGGACGTGTCCATCTGCGGACAAACGCCGCAATCAAAGCAAGGCGTCCACCGGCAGTCCTCGACCTCCGTCTCGTCGAGGGCGTCCTGCCAGTCCTCCCAGAGCCAGTCCTTGTCCAGGCCCGAGTCCAGGTGGTCCCAGGGGAGGACCTCCTCGTAGGTCTTCTCGCGGGTCGTGTACCAGTCGACGTCCACGCCGAAGGCGGGCAGTGTCTTGTCGGCGCAGGCCATCCAGCGGTCGTAGGAGAAGTGCTCGCGCCAGCCGTCGAAGCGGCCGCCGTCCTCGTAGACGGCGCGGATCACGGCGCCGATGCGGCGGTCGCCGCGGGACAGGAGGCCCTCGACGATGCCCGGCTTGCCGTCGTGGTAGCGGAAGCCGATCGAGCGGCCGTACTTCTTGTCGCCGCGGATCTTGTCGCGGAGCTTTCCGAGGCGGGCGTCCGTCTCCTCCGCGGAGAGCTGGGGCGCCCACTGGAACGGCGTGTGGGGCTTGGGGACGAAGCCGCCGATCGACACCGTGCAGCGGATGTCGTTCTGGCCGGAGACCTTGCGGCCCTCGGCGATCACCTTCGTCGCCATGTCGGCGATCTGCAGGACGTCCTCGTCGGTCTCCGTCGGCAGGCCGCACATGAAGTACAGCTTCACCTGGCGCCAGCCGTTGCCGTACGCCGTGGAGACGGTGCGGATGAGGTCGTCCTCCGAGACCATCTTGTTGATGACCTTGCGCATGCGCTCCGAGCCGCCCTCGGGGGCGAAGGTCAGGCCGGAGCGACGGCCGTTGCGGGTCAGTTCGTTCGCCAGGTCCACGTTGAAGGCGTCCACGCGGGTGGAGGGGAGGGACAGGCCGATCTTGTCCTCCTCGTACCGGTCCGCCAGGCCCTTCGCGATGTCGCCGATCTCCGAGTGGTCCGCCGAGGACAGGGAAAGAAGCCCTACCTCCTCGAAGCCCGTCGCCTTCAGGCCCTTCTCCACCATGTCGCCGATGCCCGTGATGGAGCGCTCGCGGACCGGGCGGGTGATCATGCCCGCCTGGCAGAAGCGGCAGCCGCGCGTGCAGCCGCGGAAGATCTCCACCGACATGCGCTCGTGGACCGTCTCGGCCAGGGGGACCAGGGGCTGCTTGGGGTAGGGCCACTCGTCGAGGTCCATGACCGTGTGCTTGGACACGCGCCACGGGACACCCGACTTGTTGGGGACCACGCGGGCGATACGGCCGTCGGGGAGGTACTCGACGTCATAGAACGCCGGGATGTACACCCCGCCGGTGCGCGCCAGGCGGAACAGGACCTCCTCGCGGCCGCCCGGCCGGCCCTCCGCCTTCCACTCACGGATGATCTTCGTCATGTCGAGGACGGCCTGCTCGCCGTCGCCGATGATCGCCGCGTCGATGAAGTCCGCGATCGGCTCGGGGTTGAAGGCCGCATGGCCGCCGGCCAGCACGATCGGGTCGTCCAACCCACGGTCGCGCGACTCCAGCGGGATGCCCGCCAGGTCCAGGGCCGTCAGCATGTTCGTGTAGCCCAGTTCCGTGGAGAAGGAGAGGCCGAACACGTCGAAGGCGCCCACCGGGCGGTGGCTGTCCACCGTGAACTGCGGGACCTGGTGCTCCCGCATCAGCGCCTCCATGTCCGGCCACACGCTGTAGGTGCGCTCGGCGAGGACGCCCTCCTGCTCGTTCAGAACCTCGTAGAGGATCATGACGCCCTGGTTGGGGAGACCCACCTCGTACGCGTCCGGGTACATCAGTGCCCAGCGGACGTCACACGACTCCCACGGCTTGACGGTGGAGTTGAGCTCTCCGCCGACGTACTGGATCGGCTTCTGCACATGCGGGAGCAGAGCTTCGAGCTGCGGGAACACAGATTCCGCGGCCGCAGCGACTTCGGCAGGCATCTCGCGCACCTTCGTGGGCTGGACTGAACTGACAGGGGTGACCATCTAGCCTAACGCGATCGCGGCCACCCCCCGCACGTCCGAAGGTTCAGAGGGCCGATGCCCCGTCCTTGATCCCGTCCCAGAATCCGGGCAGCTCGGCCTCCACGGCGGCCGCCCGCTGCTCCTCGCGGCCGTAGAGCAGCCCGTACGTGAAGGCACTCTCGCCCGCCGCGTGGGCGACCGCGGACAGCTCGCGCAGGGTCTGCCGGGACATCACGCTGTCCTGGTGCTCGCCCAGCAGGTTCTGCAGCGACTTCATGGACTTCACCATGGTCTTGGCCGGCTTGCCGAGGGCCGGTCCCGCCGCCTCGGCCGCGTAGCGGGTGCGCTTGGTCTTCTTGCGGGCCTCATGGATGGCGACGTCCCGGTCGGTGCCGGGTTCCAGGTCGAGCGCCTGCTCGACGAGCCCGGTGACCTTCCCGAAGTCCTTCTTCACGGCCTTGGCGAGCACCGGTTCGGGCTTCTTCCCGGCCGCCTTCAGCAGCGGCGGGTCGGCGATCAGCGCGTCCAGGGCGTCGAGCAGGGTGAGATAGCGGTGCGAGTCCAGGACACCGATCAGCCGCGCGCTCGCCCCGCCGGGCCGGTCCCCCGCCCAGGTGCTCAGTCGCTCGGCGACGGGCCCTGAGACCAACGCCGGGGGCACCTCGTCGAGGACGGCCGTCAGGCGTTCGTTGAGCACCTCCCGGTCCCGGTCCACACCCAGCTCGCCGGCCAGCCACTTCAGCTCGTCGCCGATCGGGTCGGTGACGCTTCGGTCGAGGACTTTGCCGTACGACTTGAAGGTGCTGCGCATCCGGCGGGTGGCGACCCGCATGCTGTGCACCGAGTCCTCGGCGTCCTGGCGCACGGCCGGGTCGAGCCCGACGATCGCGTCCCGCTGGGTGCGGACGTACGCGAGGACGTGGTCGCCCGCGGTCACCGGATCCCCGGTGACGGGGCTCTTCTTCTTGGGTGCCGTCTCCTCAAGGGCCCGGGCCAGCTTCGAGGAGGACGCGGACGGCCGTACGCCCGCGTTGCGCAGCCGCTTCTCCACCTTGTCGAGGAAGGCCGGGTCGCCGCCGTCGGCGAGCTCCACCTCGATCTCGGTCCACTGGGCGTCCCCGACGCCCCCACTGAGCCGTTTCGCCTGCACGGCGTCCACGCTGACCTCGGCGAGCAGCCGTCCCTCCGCGTCAAGGAGGTGGCGCACGTCGCGGTCCGAGCGCAGCTGGACCACGGGCAGGACCTCGACGTTCCGGATCCGGGAGCGCACGAGTGCGGCGAGTTCGTCGGGGAGGGTGTCTGCGAGGGGGGCCCGGATCTCGTCGCGCACGCCCTCGGAGACCGGGAACTTCAGGTGCCAGCCCGCGTCCGATCCACCCGTGCGGCGGCGCAGGGTGATCGAGGACGCGATGAGGCGTTCGTCGGCCGTGTCGTAGTAGGTGGCGTCCAGATGCGCGACGCCCTTGTCGACGACGGCTTCGACCCCGGCGACTCCCGTCAGGTCGGGCAGTCCGCTCTCTTCGGACTCGTACTTGCGCTCGATCTCCCGCTTTGTGTCCGCCATGATTCGAATCTAGTGGGAGTCAGGGCACGAGGACAGGGCCCTCTGAGGGCGAATCGGAGGGGAAAGGACGATGACCGGCGACTATGCCGACATCGGCCGCTGCACCCTGATCGACTGCAACAACCCCACCGCCACCCACACCGCGAACATCGATGATCCGCCGTACGACACGAACGGCAGCGGCAGGCCGGTGACCGGCATGATCCCGAGGGTCATGCCGATGTTCTCGAAGGCCTGGAAGGCGAACCACGCGACGATCCCGGCGGCCACGATCGTGCCGTACAGCTCGGTCGTCTCGCGGGCGATCCGGCAGGCCCGCCACAGGACGATCCCGAGCAGGACGATGATCAGGCCCGCGCCGATGAAGCCCAGCTCCTCGCCGGCGACGGTGAAGACGAAGTCGGTCTGCTGCTCCGGCACGAACTGGCCCGTGGTCTGCGAGCCGTGGAACAGGCCCGCGCCGGTCAGACCGCCCGAACCGATGGCGATCCGGGCCTGGTTGGTGTTGTAGCCGACGCCTGCCGGATCGAGGCTCGGGTTGGCGAAGGCGGCGAAGCGGGCGATCTGGTACTCGTCCAGCACCCCGAGCTGCCACACCGCGACCGCGCCGAGCGTCCCCGCGCCGAGCAGCCCGAAGACCCATCGGTTGGAGGCGCCGGAGGCGAGCAACACTCCGAGCACGATGATGACCATGACCATGACGGACCCGAGGTCGGGCATGAGCATCACGATCAGCATCGGTACGGCGGCGAGGCCGAGCGCCTGGAGCACCGTGCGGTGGTCGGGATGGGGCTTGTCGCCCGCGTCGACCCGGGCCGCCAGCAGCATCGCCATGCCCAGGATGATCGTGATCTTCACGAACTCCGAGGGCTGGAGCGAGAAGCCGCCGCCGAGCACGATCCAGGAGTGGGCGCCGTTGACCGTGGAGCCCAGCGGGGTGAGCACCAGCAGGAGCAGAAAGACCGAGGCGCCGTACAGCAGGGGCACGGCGGTGCGCAGGGCGCGGTGGCCGACCCACACCGTGCCGATCATCAGGGCGAACCCGATGCCGGTGTTCATGATGTGCCGGATCAGGAAGTAGTACGGGTCGCCCTGGTTGATCTCGGTGCGGTTGCGGGTCGCCGAGAAGACCAGGATCGAGCCGATCATGGACAGGGCGAGGGCCGAGAACAGTATCGGCCAGTCCAGCCGGCGGGCGAGCGAGTCGCGGGCCAGCAGCCGGGTCCAGCCCGCGCGCTCGGGGCCGTACCCGGAGACCTGGAAGCTGTTCGCCCCGGTCATGTGAGCATCCTCCGGCTTCCCCGCTTGCGGCGGCGCCTGCGTGTGTCACGGTTGCCGGTCGTCGGCGTGTTCACGGTCGCCGCCTGCTGGGTCTCGTCCGGCTCGGGCGCGCCCTCCTGGCTCGCCCGCTGGTCCTTGGCCGGGTCCTTGACGACCTTCGGGGACTTGATCGTCCCGTCGGTCTGGATCTTCGGCAGGCTCTTCTCGGGGGTCGGCAGCAGCGCGTTCTTCTTGTCGATGGTGCCGTCGTCCGAGACGCCGTACAGCGCGTCGTAGATGTTGCGGACGGCGGGGCCCGAGGCGCCGGAGCCCGTACCACCCTGGGAGATCGTCATGACGACCGTGTAGTCCTTGGTGTACGTGGCGAACCAGGACGTCGTCTGCTTGCCGTAGACCTCGGCGGTACCGGTCTTGGCGTGCATCGGGATCTTGTCCTGCGGCCAGCCGACCTGGGCGAAGCGCCAGGCGGCGGTACCGCGGGTGGCGACGCCGGCGAGGGCCTCGTCCATCTTGGCGAGGTTCGTCTGGCTTATGGGCAGCTTGCCGTGCGAGGTGGGCTTGATCTCGTCGACCGCCTTGCCGTCGGCGCTGACGATGGCCTTGCCGACGGTCGGGTCGTGCAGGGTGCCGCCGTTGGCGATCGCCGCGTAGATCGTGGCCATCTGGATCGGGGTGACGAGGGTGTCGCCCTGGCCGATGGAGTAGTTGATCTCGTCACCGGCGCGCATCTTGTTGCCTTCGAGGCAGTTCTCGTACGCGATCTTCTCGACGTAGGAGCCGTTCTTCTTCCCCGTCTTGCACCAGGCGTCCTTGTTGGCCTCCCAGTACGACTCCTTCCACTGGCGGTCGGGGACGCGGCCGGTGACCTCGTTGGGGAGGTCGATGCCGGTCTCCTTGCCGAGGCCGAACTGGTGGGCGGCCTTGAAGAAGTAGTCCTTGGGCTCGCCCTTCTTCGGGTTGATCCCGCCGTCCTTCTGCCATTCCCTGTGGGCGAGGCCGTAGAAGACGGTGTCGCAGGAGACCTCAAGGGCCCGGCCGAGCGAGATGGGGCCGAAGTTCTCCGACTCGAAGTTCTTGAAGACCTGACCACCGACCGAGTACGAACTCGTGCACGGGTAGTTGCCGTTGAAGTCGTAGCCGGCTTCGAGCGCGGCGGCCGTGGAGATCACCTTGAAGGTGGAGCCGGGCGCGGACTGACCCTGTATGGCCCTGTTGAGCAGCGGGTAGTTGGACTTCTTGCCGGTGAGCTTGGCGTAGTCCTTGGCGGAGATGCCGCCGACCCAGGCGTTGGGGTCGTAGGTCGGGTTGGACGCCATGGCGACGATGCGGCCGGTCTTGGCCTCCATGACGACGACCGCGCCGGAGTCGGCCTTGTAGTTCTCGCCGGTGTTGTCGTCGAACTCCTTACGGGCTTGCTTCATCGCGTCGTTCAGTTCGTACTCCGCGACGCGCTGCACGCGGGCGTCGATGCTGGTGACGAGGTTGGAGCCGGGCTGGGCCTCGTCGGCCTCGGCCTGGCCGATGACACGGCCCAGGTTGTCGACCTCGTAGCGGGTCACGCCGGCCTTGCCGCGCAGTTCCTTGTCGTACTCGCGCTCCAGGCCCGAGCGGCCGACCTGGTCGGAGCGCAGGTAGGGCGAGTCGGTGTCCTGGGCCTTGGTGATCTCGTCGTCGGTGACGGGCGAGAGGTAGCCGAGCACCTGGGCGGCGTTGGACTTGCCGGGGGCGGCGTATCGGCGCACGGCCTCGGGTTCGGCGGTGATGCCGGGGAAGTCCTCGGCGCGCTCACGGATCTGCAGGGCCTGCTTGGCGGTGGCCTCGTCGGTGATGGGGATCGGCTGGTACGGCGAGCCGTTCCAGCAGGGCTGGGGGGTCTTGGCGTCACACAGCCGGACCTTCAGCATGACGTCCTCGGGCTTCATGCCGAGAACGCCGGCCAGCTTGGTGAGGACGGCCTTGCCGTCGTCCTTCATCTTCAGCAGGTCGGTGCGGGAGGCGGAGACCACGAGGCGGGTCTCGTTGTCCGCGAGGGGCACTCCGCGCGCGTCCAGGATCGAGCCGCGCACGGCGGGTTCGACGACCTGCTGGACGTGGTTGCCGGAGGCCTCCTTGGCGTACTCGTCGCCCTCGCGGATCTGGAGGTACCAGAGGCGGCCGCCGAGGGTGCCGAGGAGGGACAGCACGAGGATCTGGATGACGACGAGCCGGATCTGGACCCGTGGGGTCCGTCCGGTCTCGGGGATGTTGGTCACTGCGGCTGCCGCCCCCTCTCAGTGTGTGTATGTGTCATATACGGCGAACCTGTGAACGCGGTCCGCCAACTTCCGTGGGATCACAGCCGCTTGACTCCCTTGATGCGGCCCGCCCGGGCCGTACGGGTGCGTGCCTTGGTCTTCAGGCTGCCGAGGCCGCCGCGCTGGCTGCCGATCTTCAGGCCCGTGCCCGAGGAGAGCCACCCTGAGGAGATGTCCGTCGACTTGGCCGCGGAGCCGGTCTCGGCCAGCGGGTCGTTCTCGGCGCGGCGGGCGAGCGCCATGATGCCGGGGACGACGAACGGGGCGAGCAGCAGGTCGTACAGGGCGGCCGTGAACAGCAGGCTGCCGAGGCCGACATGGCGGGCGGCGGTGTCGCCGACGAGGGCGCCGACCCCGGCGTACAGCAGGGTGGTGCCGATGGCGGCGGCGACCACGACGACCATGGGGCCGGTGGCCGACTTGAGTCTGCCGCTCTCCGGCTTCGCGAGGCCGGCGAGGTAGCCGATGACGCACAGCACCAAGGCGTAGCGGCCGGCGGCGTGGTCGGCGGGCGGGGCGAGGTCGGCGAGGAGACCGGCGCCGAAGCCGACGAGGGCGCCGCCGACATGGCCGTAGACGAGAGCCAGGCCGAGGACGGTCAGGAGCAGCAGGTCGGGGACGGCGCCCGGCAGGTGGAGGCGGGCCAGGACGCTCACCTGGAGCACCAGGGCGACGACGATCAGGGCCGACGAGAGCAGGATCCGGTTGACGCGCATGACTACAGCTCCTACTGCTCTTGCTGGATCTCGCCGTCGGCCGGCGCATTGGCGGACGGGGTGACGGTGACCGTCACGGTCGGCGTGGGCGTCTTTTTCGGTTTGGCGGGCAGCACCGTGTCGCGCGGGTCCTTCTTGGGGGCCTCGACTACGACGCCGACGATGTCGAGCTTGGTGAAGCTGACGTACGGCGTGACGTAGAGGGTGCGGGTGAGGTCGCCGCCGGAGGGGTCGACGCGGGAGACCACGCCGACCGGGACGCCGGGCACAAAGGGCTTGTCGGCCTGTGAGCCGAAGGTGACCAGGCGGTCGCCCTTCTTCACCTCGGCCTTGCCGTTGAGGAGTTCGACGCGCAGCGGCTGGTCGCCCTGCCCGGAGGCGAAGCCGAGTTCGTCGGTGGCCTCCATGCGGGTGCCGACGGTGAAGTCGGGGTCGTTGGCGAGGAGCACGGTGGCGATGTTGGGACCGACCGTGGTGACGCGGCCGACCAGGCCGTCGCCGTTGAGGACGGTCATGTCGCGCTTGATTCCGTCGTTGGCTCCGACGTCGATGGTGATCGTCCAGGAGAAGCCCTGGGCCGCTCCTATGGCGATGACCTCGGCACCCTTGATGCCGTACTGGCCCTCGCCGGCGATCTTCATCATCTTGTCGAGCTGCTTGAGCCGGCTGGAGTTGCGGTCGTCGCTGCCGAGTCTCGCCTTGAGGGCCGCGTTCTCCTTCTCCAGCGCGGCGAGCCGGTCGTGCCGCTCGCCGGAGTCGCGGATGGCCGACACGGCGTTTCCGACCGGATTCACCGCGGTCGACACACCGTCCTCGACCGGGCCGAACACGGCAGCCGCGGCCTGGCGGGCACCGTCGACCGGTGAGTCCTCCCCGCCGCGGATGTCGACCGTGATCAGCGCGAACGCGACGGCGATCAGCAGCACCAGGAGCAGCCGGCTCTCTCGTGTGTCCCTCACGTGCGGCGGCCGTGCCCTTCTTATTGGAGTTGCGTTTGTGGGAGCTTATGCCTCTATATCAACGATCCGCCGCACGAGAGGAGATCATCTCGTACGGCGGAATCGAAGAGTTGCGTCATCTGCGCGGCTGGGCGTCCAGCACCTGCTGGAGCGCCTCGAACTCCTCGACGCACTTGCCGGAGCCGAGCGCCACGCTGTCCAGGGGGTCCTCGGCGATGTGGATCGGCATACCGGTCTCCCGGCGCAGCCGTTCGTCGAGTCCACGCAGCAGGGCGCCGCCGCCGGTGAGGACGATGCCGCGGTCCATGATGTCGCCGGAGAGTTCCGGCGGGCACTTGTCGAGGGTCGTCTTGACGGCGTCGACGATGGCGTTGACGGGTTCCTCGATCGCCTTGCGGACTTCGGCGGCCGAGATGACGACGGTCTTGGGCAGTCCGGAGACGAGGTCCCGGCCGCGGATTTCGGTGTGTTCGTCAGCGTCGAGGTCGTACGCCGAACCGATCGTGATCTTGATCTGTTCGGCCGTCCGCTCACCCAGCAGGAGGGAGTACTCCTTCTTGATGTGCTGGATGATCGCGTTGTCCAGCTCGTCACCGGCGACCCGGATGGACTGGGCGGTGACGATGCCGCCGAGGGAGATGACCGCGACCTCCGTGGTGCCGCCGCCGATGTCCACCACCATGTTGCCCGTGGCCTCGTGGACCGGCAGGCCGGAGCCGATGGCGGCCGCCATGGGCTCCTCGATGATGTGCACCTGACGGGCGCCGGCCTGGGACGACGCCTCGATGACGGCGCGGCGCTCGACGCCCGTGATGCCCGAGGGGACACACACGACGACGCGCGGCCTCGCGAGATAACGCCGCTTGTGGATCTTCAGGATGAAGTAGCGGAGCATCCGCTCGGTGATCTCGAAGTCGGCGATCACGCCGTCCTTCAGCGGCCGCACGGCAACGATGTTGCCGGGGGTCCGCCCGATCATCTTCTTCGCTTCGGCGCCGACCGCGAGGATGCCACCGGTGTTGGTGTTGATCGCGACGACGGACGGCTCGTTGAGTACGATCCCGCGACCCCTGACGTACACCAGCGTGTTGGCGGTCCCGAGGTCGACAGCCATGTCACGGCCGATGAACGACATTGAGTTCCCCATCAGGATTCGACTGGCCTTCCCAGGAGCTTTTGAGGGCTTTTCAGGTCGGCGAAGTGGGTGCGGTGACGTGAAGGCTTCCATCGTAGACGCGCCTGCACGAACACTGCGCGAGGGTCTTCGCCATTGTCAGCAGATCAAACGCCGCCTCGCTTGTGGAGACGGTCCATAGGGGGCACTCGTTCCCCCGATCGGCACGCATATGCCGAGGGACGGCCGAAAATGTACGGCCGTCCCAGGTCAGACAGAAGAGCGAGCTGACACCCCGTCAGAAACGTCCACCAAAACTCCGTAAGGGCTACGAGCGGCCCGGGAAGAAGATCTTCACCTCACGCTCGGCCGACTCCTCGGAGTCGCTCGCGTGGATCAGGTTCTCGCGGACGATCACGCCGTAGTCACCGCGGATGGAGCCGGGCGCGGCGGCGATCGGGTCGGTGGGGCCGGCGAGCGCGCGGACGCCCTCGATGACCCGCTCGCCCTCGACGATCAGCGCGACGACCGGCCCTGAGGCCATGAACTCCACCAGCGGCTCGTAGAAGGGCTTGCCCTTGTGCTCGCCGTAGTGCTGCTCCAGCGTGTCCTGGTCCAGGGTGCGCAGCTCCAGCGCGGTGATCTGCCAGCCGGCCTTGCGCTCGATACGGCTGATGATCTCGCCGGTCAGGCCACGACGGACGGCGTCGGGCTTGAGGAGGACGAGGGTGCGCTGGCTCACGAGGGGCTCCTTGGCTGCTGACATGTGCGGTGGGGACGAGATTACAGGGCGTGTCGATGCGTCCGTCACACAGCGTCAGGTGTAGCGGAATCCGCCTGGGCGCCTTTGGTGGCTTGGGTGTCTTGGGTGGCTTGGGTGGCTTGGGTGTCTTGGGTGGCTTGGGCGGCGAATCTCGCCTTCGCCTCGTCGATCTTCCGGCCGTAGTGCACGGAGGCCCACCACAGCGCCGCGAAGATCGCTCCCATGAAGAACATGGTCGGGATGACGAAGCCGGAGGCGATCAGGGCGATCTGCAGCGCCCAGCCGAGGGCGATGCCGCCGGGCCGGGTCACCACCCCGCACAGCGCGAGGCAGAGGAACATGGCGATGCCGCTGACCGTCCACACGGTGGAGGTGGCCAGGTCGGGGTCCTTCATCGCGACCAGTCCGGCGAAGCCGATGACGAAGAACTCGCCGATCAGCGTCGAAGCACAGAGCGTACGCATGGCTGATGCCTCAGCCCCTTCCGAGCAGCAGCCGAGCCTCGCCGACCGTGATGACCGACCCGGTGACCAGCACCCCGCCGCCCGCGAACTCGCCGTCCTCCTCGGCCAGCGTGATCGCCTCCTCCAGCGCGTCCGGCAGCCGCGGCTCTACCTGGACACGCTCCTCGCCGAACACCTCGACGGCGATCGCGGCGAGCTCGTCGGCGTCCATCGCGCGGTGGCTGGAGTTCTGGGTGATCACGACCTCGGCGAAGATCGGCTCGAAGGCCTCAAGCAGCCCCCGCACGTTCTTGTCGCCGCTCGCGCCCACCACACCGATCAGCCGGCTGAAGTCGAAGGCCTCGCCGACCGCCTCGGCCGTGGCGCGGGCGCCCGCCGGGTTGTGAGCGGCGTCCAGGACGACGGTCGGGGAACGCCGTACGACTTCGAGGCGGCCCGGCGAGGAGACGGCCGCGAACGCCTTGCGGACCGTGTCGATGTCCAGCCGGTCCGGGCGCTGGGCGCCGACACCGAAGAACGCCTCCACGGCGGCGAGCGCCACGGCCGCGTTGTGCGCCTGGTAGGGGCCGTGCAGCGGGAGGTAGACCTCTTCGTACTCGCCGCCGAGGCCGCGCAGGGTGAGCATCTGGCCGCCGACGGCGACCTGGCGCGCGACCACGCCGAACTCCAGGCCCTCGCGGGCCACGGTGGCGTCGACTTGCACGGCCTTCTTCAGCAGCACCTGTGCCGCGTCCACCGGCTGCTGGGCCAGGATCACGGTCGCGTCCTGCTTGATGATCCCGGCCTTCTCGACGGCGATCTCCCCGGCGGTCTCGCCGAGCCGGTCCGTGTGGTCCAGGTCGATGGGGGTGACCACGGCGACATCGCCGTCGATGACGTTGGTGGCGTCCCAGGAGCCGCCCATCCCGACTTCCACGACGGCCACGTCGACGGGGGCGTCCGCGAAGGCGGCGTACGCCATGCCGGTCAGCACCTCGAAGAAGGACAGCCGGTACTGCTGCGAGGCGTCGACCATCTCGATGTACGGCTTGATGTCGTCGTACGTCTCGATGAACCGCTCGGCCGAGATCGGGGCGCCGTCCAGGCTGATGCGCTCGGTGACGGACTGCACATGGGGGCTGGTGTAGCGGCCCGTACGCAGTTCGAAGGCACTGAGGAGGGCCTCGATCATGCGGGCGGTGGAGGTCTTGCCGTTCGTGCCCGTGATGTGGATCGAGGGGTACGACCGCTGCGGCTCGCCCAGTACGTCCATCAGCGCGGCGATCCTGCTGACCGAGGGCTCCAGCTTGGTCTCGCCCCAGCGGGTGGCGAGTTCCGCCTCGACCGCGCGCAGGGCCTTGTCGACCTCGGGGTCTTCGGGCCGGGCTGGCACGTCTGCCTCCGGCGGGCCGCCCTGGGTACGCAGGGTGCGGCTGCCGGCCTCGATGACCGCGAGGTCGGGGTCGCGGTCGGTCTCGGCGGCGACGATCTCGTCGAAGGGGTCGGTCTCACTCACAGGGCCAGTCTACGGAGGCCGACTGACAGAGTGCCTTCGGAGTGGGGTGGCCGGCCTTCGCGGGCGGCTGCGGGTGTGTGGGGCTGGTCGCGTGCACGCGGCGGAGCCGCATATCGATACAGCCCCGCGCCCCCAAAAGCCACAGGGCCCCGGAGTCCAGACGACCCCGGGGCCCCATGAGCCTTACGCCTCAGGCAAGCGGTCCAGTTGCTCCTGGATCCTCGCGATGTCCTCGTCCGCCTTGGCCAGGCGGCCGCGGATCTTGTCGACCACGTTGTCCGGGGCCTTCGCCAGGAACGCTTCGTTGCCGAGCTTCCCTGTCGCCTGGGCCTTCTCCTTCTCCGCCGCCGCCAGGTCCTTCGCGAGGCGCTTGCGTTCCGCGACCACGTCGATCGTGCCGGAGAGGTCGAGGGCGACCGTGGCGCCGGCGACCGGGAGGGTCGCCGTGGCCGCGAACGTCTCGCCCTCCGGCTGGAGGCGCAGGAGCTGGCGGATGGCCGCCTCGTGCGGGGCGAGGGCGGTGCCGGTCAGTTCCAGGCGGGCGGGGACCTTCTGACCGTCCTTCAGTCCCTGGTCCTTGCGGAACCGGCGGACCTCGGTGACGACCCGCTGGACCAGCTCGATCTCGAGTTCGGCGTCCTTGTCGCGGAAGCCGCTGTCCTGCGGCCACTCGCCGATGACCAGGGACTCGCCGCCCGTGAGCGTGGTCCACAGGGCGTCCGTCACGAACGGGATGACCGGGTGGAGCAGACGCAGCGTCACGTCGAGGACCTCACCGAGGACGCGTCCGGAGACCCTGGCCTGCTCGCCGCCCGCGAAGAACGTCGTCTTCGACAGCTCGACGTACCAGTCGAAGACCTCGTCCCACGCGAAGTGGTAGAGCGCGTCGGCGAGCTTGGCGAACTGGTAGTCGTCGTAGTACGCGTCGACCTGCGCGACCGTCGTGTTGAGGCGGGAGAGGATCCAGCGGTCCGTCGCCGACATCTCGGAGGCGTCGGGCAGCGGGCCCTCGACCGTGGCGCCGTTCATGAGGGCGAAACGGGTGGCGTTCCAGAGCTTGTTGGTGAAGTTCCGGGATGCCTTGACCCAGTCCTCGCCGATCGGCACGTCCGCGCCCGGGTTGGCGCCGTTGGCGAGGGTGAAGCGGACGGCGTCGGAGCCGTAGGCGTCCATCCAGACCAGGGGGTCCACCGCGTTGGGGTTCGACTTCGACATCTTCTTGCCGAACTCGTCGCGGACCAGGCCGGTCAGCGCGATGGTGTGGAAGGGGGCCTGGCCGTCCATCGCGTACAGGCCGAACATCATCATCCGGGCGACCCAGAAGAAGATGATGTCGTGGCCGGTGAGCAGGACGTCGGTCGGATAGAACTTCCGCAGGTCCTCGGTCTGTTCGGGCCAGCCGAGCGTGGAGAACGGCCACAGGCCGGAGGAGAACCAGGTGTCCAGGACGTCGGAGTCCTGGGTCCAGCCCTCCCCGGTGGGCGGCTCGTCGTCGGGGCCGACACAGACGACCTCGCCGTCGGGGCCGTACCAGATCGGGATGCGGTGGCCCCACCACAGCTGGCGCGAGATGCACCAGTCGTGCATGTTGTCGACCCAGTCGAAGTAGCGCTTCGACATGTCCTCGGGATGGATCTTGACGCGGCCGTCGCGGACCGCGTCGCCGGCCGCCTTGGCGAGCGGGCCGACCTTGACCCACCACTGCATGGACAGGCGCGGCTCGACCGTGGTCTTGCAGCGCGAGCAGTGGCCGACGGAGTGCATGTAGGGGCGCTTCTCGGCGACGATGCGGCCCTGCTCCTTGAGCGCGCCGACGACGGCCGAGCGGGCCTCGTAGCGGTCCAGGCCGATGAAGGGGCCGTGGACGGTGATCACGCCGTGCTCGTCCATGATCGTCAGGGACGGCAGGTCGTGGCGGCGGCCGATCTCGAAGTCGTTCGGGTCGTGGGCCGGGGTCACCTTGACCGCGCCGGTGCCGAACTCGGGGTCGACGTGGGTGTCGGCGACGACCGGGATGGTGCGGTCGGTCAGCGGGAGCTTGATCTGCTTGCCGATGAGGTGCCGGTAGCGCTCGTCGTCGGGGTGGACGGCGACGGCCGTGTCACCGAGCATCGTCTCCGCGCGCGTGGTCGCGACGACGACGCTGTCCTCGCCCTCGCCGTAGCGGATGGAGACCAACTCGCCCGCGTCCTCCTGGTATTCCACCTCGATGTCCGAGATGGCCGTCAGACAGCGCGGGCACCAGTTGATGATGCGCTCGGCGCGGTAGATCAACTCGTCTTCGTAGAGCCGCTTGAAGATGGTGAGGACGGCCTTGGAGAGGCCCTCGTCCATCGTGAAGCGCTCGCGGCTCCAGTCGACGCCGTCACCGAGGCGACGCATCTGGCCGAGGATCCGGCCGCCGTACTCCTCCTTCCACTGCCAGACGCGCTCGACGAACTCCTCGCGCCCCAGGTCGTGTCGGGACTTGCCCTCCTCGGCGAGCTGCTGCTCGACCTTGTTCTGGGTGGCGATACCGGCGTGGTCCATGCCCGGCAGCCACAGCGCCTCGTAACCCTGCATGCGCTTGCGGCGGGTGAGGGCGTCCATGAGCGTGTGCTGGAAGGCGTGGCCCAGGTGCAGAGAGCCGGTGACGTTCGGCGGCGGGATGACGATGGTGTACGGGGGCTTGTCGCTCTTCGCGTCGGCCGCGAAGTAACCGCGCTCCACCCAGCGCTCGTACAGCGTCCCCTCTACCTCGGCCGGCGCGTACTGGGTCGGCAGTTCGGTGCTGGGCGCTGTGGGCTGCTGCTGAGCGTTCTCGGTCACGGGGTCAGTTTAGGGGTGCCGTGGGCGTGCCCCGAAACTCGTTTGTTCTGTAACGGTGGGGCCCCGACGCAGTGCGCCGACCGTGCCTGAGCCAGGATGTCGGGAACACATAAACATCTGGAGGGGAACCCAGAGATGAGTCACAACCAGCCGGGCCCGTACGGGCAGCCCCAGCAGCCCGGGCAGCCGCCGCAGCCCGGTCCGTACGGTCAGCCGGGCCCCTACGGCCAGCCGCCGCAGACCCCGCAGGCTCCCCAGCCCGGCTACGGCTACCCCCAGCAGGCACCGCCGCCCCCGCAGGGCCAGCCACAGCCCCAGCCGCAGCCCGGTTACGGCTACCCGCAGCAGGGCGGGGTGCCGCCGCAGCAGGGCGGCGTCCCTCCGCAGACCCCGCCGTACGGACAGCCGCAGGCTCCCTACGGCCAGCAGGCCCCGTACGGGCAGCAGCCTCCGTACGGCCAGGCGCCCTACGGCGTGCCGCAGCCCCCGGCGCCGGGCGGCGGCAACGGGAAGAAGATCGGCATCATCGTCGGCGCGGTGGCGGTCGTGGCCGCGATCGCGGTCGGGGCGTACCTCGTGATCGGCGGCGGGAGCGGGAGCGGGGGTTCCGATGTCCCTGACGACGGGGCGCACAAGCTGGCCGCGCCGGCGACGATCCTCGACGGGGACTACAAGAAGGGCAGCGACGCCGGCCTCGGTGCGCTGAGCGAGAGCGACGTCAAGGACGCCGAGTCGTGGGGCGTCGAAGGTGCCAAGGACCTCAGTGCGACCTACACCTCGGGCTCGGGCCTCAGCGTGAAGACCCTGATGTTCGCCGGGGTGTACGGCACCATCGACGACCCGGAGAAGGTCGTCGACTCGATGTTCGCCCAGGCCAAGAAGGGCTCCGCGAGCAGCTCCGGCTCGGGCTCGTTCGAGGGCAGCCCCAAGGAGTTCACTCCGGCGGGCTTCGAGAACGGCGTCATGAAGTGCCAGGAGATCAAGACCACCGAGTCCGGCGAGACCCTCACGATGCCGGTGTGCATCTGGGGTGACCACAGCACGGTCACGTACGTGTTCGCGTACGACATGGCCGCCCTGACCGAGGGCAAGAGCAGCACGATGACGGAAGCGGCCGAACTGACCGCGAAGGTCCGCAACGACGTGCGCGTCAAGTCCTGACGAACACCGGCACCTCAACAACTGTGAAGGGGCCCCGGTCGGTTGACCGGGGCCCCTTCACATGTCCGTGACGACTACGCCGTCTGTCCGTGGACGGCTACGCCGTCTTCTGCTCCCCCGAACCCCGCCCCCGCGCGTCCCGCGGGATCAGTGTCGGGTTGACGTTCGAGTGGACGACGTCCGCCGTGATGACGACTCGGGCCACGTCCTTGCGGGACGGGATCTCGTACATGACGCCCTGGAGGACCTCTTCCATGATGGCGCGCAGGCCTCGCGCGCCGGTCTGGCGGAGGATGGCCTGGTCGGCGATGGCCTCCAGGGCCTCGCGCTCGAAGTCCAGCTCCACGCCGTCGAGTTCGAAGAGGCGCTGGTACTGCTTGACCAGCGCGTTGCGGGGCTCGATCAGGATCTGGAGGAGGGCCTCGCGGTCGAGGTTGTGGACCGAGGTGATGACCGGGAGACGGCCGATGAACTCGGGGATCATGCCGAACTTGACCAGGTCCTCGGGCATGACGTCCTCGAACTGGTCCTTGGCCTCCAGCTCGCGCTTGGAGCGGATCGTCGCGCCGAAGCCGATGCCCTTGGCTCCCGCCCGGGACTCGATGAGCTTCTCCAGGCCCGCGAAGGCACCGCCCACGATGAACAGGACGTTCGTCGTGTCGATCTGGATGAACTCCTGGTGCGGGTGTTTGCGGCCGCCCTGCGGCGGGACGGAGGCCGTGGTGCCCTCCAGGATCTTCAGGAGCGCCTGCTGCACACCCTCACCGCTCACGTCCCGCGTGATCGAGGGGTTCTCACTCTTGCGCGCGACCTTGTCGATCTCGTCGATGTAGATGATCCCGGTCTCGGCCTTCTTGACGTCGTAGTCGGCCGCCTGGATCAGCTTCAGCAGGATGTTCTCGACGTCCTCGCCGACGTACCCCGCCTCGGTGAGCGCGGTGGCGTCCGCGATCGCGAACGGGACGTTCAGCATGCGGGCGAGGGTCTGCGCGAGGAGTGTCTTGCCGGAGCCCGTGGGGCCCAGCAGGAGGATGTTGGACTTGGCCAACTCGATCGCGTCGTCACGGCCGTTGCCGCCGCCGTTCTCGCCGGCCTGGACGCGCTTGTAGTGGTTGTACACCGCCACGGAGAGGGCCTTCTTGGCCGAGTCCTGGCCCACCACATAGCCCTCGAGGAACTCGAAGATCTCGCGGGGCTTGGGGAGTTCCTCCCAGCGCACCTCGCTGGTCTCCGCGAGTTCTTCCTCGATGATCTCGTTGCAGAGATCGATGCACTCGTCGCAGATGTACACACCAGGCCCTGCGATGAGCTTCTTGACCTGCTTCTGGCTCTTGCCGCAGAACGAGCACTTGAGCAGATCGCCGCCGTCACCGATGCGTGCCACGGTGTGCTTCCCCTTCGCCTGGGAGACGCCTAGGTCCAGCGGCTCCTGGTGCTGCCTTATGTCCGACGGTACCTTGCCGGGCCCCCCGTTCGGGCCCCCCTTGGCAGGGTTCACTTTGACGTGCACGGTGCCAAGGGGCGGCATATCCTACGGGGTCCGACTAACGGACGGCGGCGTTGTTCATCTTCCGGGTGGAGATGATCTGGTCGACCAGGCCGTACGCCAGCGCGTCCTCGGCCGTGAGGATCTTGTCGCGCTCGATGTCCTCACGGATCTTCTCGATCGGCGTGGTGGAGTGCTTGGCCAGCATCTCCTCCAGCTGAGCGCGCATCCGGAGAATCTCGTTGGCGGCGATCTCCAGGTCGGAGACCTGACCGCGGCCGGTCTCACTGTAGGGCTGGTGGATCAGCACACGGGCGTTCGGCAGCGCCATGCGCTTGCCCGGCGTACCGGCGGCCAGCAGGATCGCGGCGGCGGAGGCGGCCTGGCCCATGCAGACCGTCTGGACGTCCGGCTTCACGAACTGCATCGTGTCGTAGATGGCCGTGAGCGCGGTGAAGGAGCCGCCGGGGCTGTTGATGTAGACCGAGATGTCCCGGTCGGGGTCCATCGACTCCAGGCACAGCAGCTGCGCCATGACGTCGTTGGCGGAGGCGTCGTCGATCTGCACGCCGAGGAAGATCACGCGCTCCTCGAAGAGCTTCGCGTACGGGTCGTACTCGCGGATGCCCTGCGAGGTGCGCTCGACGAAGCGGGGGATCACGTAGCGGGACTCCGCGACGGGCACCGTGCTCTCGGCGCGTGCGCGGTCGTACAGGCTGCTGCCGGGGTAGTCGTTCACTGTCTGTCTCCTAGGGGCTGTGGCGGTCGGCTGGGGGCTGTGCGGGGGTGTTTCCGGCCCCGCATGGGGCTCAGGCCCCGGTGCCGCCGCCGCCCGGCATGCCGGCGGCCGTGGCGATCACGTCGTCGATGAGGCCGTACTGCTTGGCCTCGAAGGCGTCGAACCAGCGGTCACGGTCCGAGTCTCGGGTGACCTGCTCGACCGTCTGGCCGGTGTGCTGGGAGGTGAGCTCGGCCATGCGCTTCTTGGTGTGCAGCAGCCGCTCGGCGTGGATCTTGATGTCCGAGGCCGAGCCGGCGAGACCGGCGGACGGCTGGTGGATCAGGATCTCGGCGTTCGGCAGTGCGAAGCGCTTGCCCGGCGTGCCCGCGCTGAGCAGGAACTGGCCCATGGAGGCCGCGAGGCCCATGGCGATGGTCACCACGTCGTTCTTGATGTACTGCATGGTGTCGTAGATCGCCATGCCGGCCGTGATCGATCCGCCGGGGCTGTTGATGTAGAGGTAGATGTCCTTGTCCGGGTCGGCGGCAAGGAGCAGCAGCTGTGCGGTGATCTTGTTCGCGATGTCGTCGTCGACCGGCTGGCCGAGGAAGATGATCCGCTCGTTGAGCAGCCGGTTGTAGACATGGTCGCCGAGGCCACCGCCGATGGAAGGCTCACCGGCGGCGGAGGGCATCAGATTCGTCACGTATCCACCTGCTCGTCTTACGACGGCGCCGGGCCGTCTTACGTTTCCCTATCAAGGGACCCTAACGCGCTGGTCCCTTCGGGGAATCCCGGATCAGTGGCTGTTCGCCGGGGGCGTAGAGCCTCCGGCGGGGTGCCGGGTGCCTATTCGCCGTGACGGTGACCGTGCCTGGGCGGCTGCGGGTCGTGGGTGGCTTGTCGCGCAGTCCCCGCGCCCCTTCAGGTAGGCCGACGGGCCCCGGGTGCATACGCTCCCGGGGCCCGTCGTACGACAATCAAGGCGCTGTGGGTGTCAGGCCTCGGTCTTCTCCTCGGCGGCCGGGGCCTCGACGGTCTCACCGTCGGTCGCCTCGGTGGTCTCGTCCTCGTCGTCGTCCAGGTCGATGACCTCGCCGTTGGTGTCCTTGACCGTGGCGGCCTCGACCACGACGGCCAGGGCCTTGCCGCGGGCGACCTCGCCGACCAGGAGCGGGACCTGGCCGCCCTCGACGACGGCCTGGGCGAACTGGTCGGGGGACATACCGGAGGAGGCCGCACGCCGCATGAGGTGCTCGGTGAGCTCCTCCTGGTTGACGTTCAGCTTCTCGCGCTTGACGAGCTCGTCGAGGACGAACTGGGTCTTGATGCCCTTGACCGCGGCGTCCTTGGTCTCGGTGTCGAACTCCTCGGCCGTCTTGCCCTGGATCTCGAGGTACTTCTCGATGTCCAGGCCCATCTGGCCGAGCTGGTGGTGCTCCAGGTTGTGCTTGCGGGTGTTGATCTCGTCCTCGAGCAGCTTCTCGGGGACGGGCACCTCGACGAGCTCCAGGAGCTTCTCCAGGACGCGCTCCTGGGCCTGGGTGGCCTGGTCGTACTGCTTCATGTTCTCGAGGCGCTTGCGGCTGTCGGCCTTCAGCTCGTCGAGGGTGTCGAACTCGGAGGCGAGCTGCGCGAACTCGTCGTCCAGCTCGGGCAGTTCGCGGGCGGCGACCTGGGTGACCTTGACGGTGACCTCGGCCTCCTTGCCGGCCGCGGAGCCGCCCTTGAGCTCGGAGGCGAAGGTGGCCTCGCCACCGGCCTCCAGGCCCTTGACGGCGTCGTCGATGCCGTCGAGGAGCTCGCCGGAGCCGATGGTGTAGGAGACGCCGCTGGCGATGCCGTCCTCCAGCACCTCGCCGTCGACCTTGGCCTCCAGGTCGATGGTGATGACGTCGCCGTCCTCGGCGGCACGCTCGACGGGGGACGTCGAGGCGAAGCGCTCGCGGAGCTGCTCGACCGACTTGTCGATGTCCTCGTCGGTGACCTCGACGGCGTCGACCTCGACCTCGATGCCGGAGTAGTCCGGGATCTCGATGCTCGGACGGACGTCGACCTCGGCGGTGAAGTTCAGCGTCTCGCCGTCCTTCAGCTCGGTGATGTCGACCTCGGGCTGACCCAGGACGTCGATCTCGGCCTCGTTGACCGCCTCGGTGTAGAACTTCGGAAGCGCGTCGTTGACCGCCTCCTCCAGCACGGCACCGCGGCCGAACCGCTGGTCGATGACGCGGGCCGGGATCTTGCCCTTGCGGAAGCCCTTCACCGTGACCTGCTGGTTGATCTTCTTGTACGCCGCGTCGAGGCTGTCCTTGAGCTCCTCGAAGGGCACCTCGATGCTGAGCCGAACCCGGGTCGGGTTCAGGGTCTCCACGGCGCTCTTCACGGTTCGGTCTCCTTGGGGGCTGACTTCTTGGTTTCTGCCGGAGCCAGAGCGGCTTCGGCGGATTCGCAGCCCGGAGGACTTACCAGTGGAGATCCAGTGGATGAGGCACACGGGCGTGCAGCTTGCATAGTAACGGCAGCGGCGACACGTCCCAAAGGCGATCACTCGGTACGGACGCGCGAGGTGATCGCGCAGGTGGTCGGGGTGGCGGGATTTGAACCCACGGCCTTCCGCTCCCAAAGCGGACGCGCTACCAAGCTGCGCCACACCCCGTCTGGTGCGACACGTAGGGTACATGCCCGCAGGCAGCAGGGTTACCGCATTTCGCGAGTGCCGGGCCGGAGCGGGTGCCGTGCGGCGCGGACCGGGAGTTTCGCAGACTCTGCGGCGCGGTTCCCTGTGGGCGACGGGGCCGGGTGCAGGACGGATGCGGTTCGCGGCACGCGGTTGACCCGACCCAAGGCCAGCCGCTTGCACTGCGGCACCAGGTCTCGGGCGAGCTGACCCGCGCGGTCGACTCCGCAGCGCCGCTCCCTGCCCGCGACCAGGCCAGGCGCAGGACGGATGCGGTTCGCGGCACGCGGTTGACCCGACCCAAGGCCAGCCGCTTGCACTGCGGCACCAGGTCTCGGGCGAGCTGACCCGCGAGGCCGACTCCGCAGCGCCGCTCCCTGCCCGCGACCAGGCCAGGCGCAGGACGGATGCGGCACGCGGCACGCGGTTGACCCGACCCAAGGCCAGCCGCCTGCGCTACGGCTCCGGGCCTCGGGCGAGCTGACCTGCGGCGCCGACTCCGCAGCTCGTCGCGATGGCGGCATGCCCGGACGGCGGGCACCAGAGGGCCGGCGAGGCACGTCCAGAGGACCGGCCGTCGAGACGGCGCTCGACTCGGAGCGGGCGCTGCCGGCGGCCGGAAGTCCTGTTCCTCAAACCCCAGCTCCTCCGCCGACGTGCCCGTGCAGCGCGTGGCCGTTCGGGGTGTGAGGTGGAAGGGGTGTGCGACGAGGGGTGACGACCCGCTACGATGCTTCCGTGCCGCTGGTCAGTGATCCGTGGCGCGTGCTGTGCGGGCGTAGCTCAATGGTAGAGCCCTAGTCTTCCAAACTAGCTACGCGGGTTCGATTCCCGTCGCCCGCTCTGAACGACGAAGGCCCAGGTCAGGTAGTAAATTTACTACCCCTGGGCCTTCGCTCACTTCCCGAGCCGTTCAGGTCTACGTGTCCCCCGCGTGCCCCTTGGGCTTTCGATCTTGCTTCTTCTTCGCCTTTCGGGCCTGTTTCCGGCCCTTGTTGACGAGGCCGCTCACGGCGTCGGCGATCAGCCGGTCACGGTCGGCGCTCGCGTGCTGGTAGATCAGCGCGGCGCGGGCGGTGCTGTGGCCCATGCGCGACATCAGCTCTCGCGTGCTGGCGCCGGTCGAGGCGGCGAGGGTGTTGCCCGTGTGCCGAAGATCATGGAAGTGCAGGCCCTTGATCCCGGCATCAGAACACGCCTCGTGCCACAGCCGGTTGAAGTGGTTGCGGCGCGGAGTGGCCCCTTTGGCTCCGACGAACACCCGACCGTCCGCGCCGTGTTCGGCGTAGACGTCCAGGTGCGCGCGGATCTCCGGGACGATCGCAGCGGGGATTGCCACGGTGCGCTTGCCCGCCGCACTCTTGGGCGCCTTGATCTCCCGCTGGCCGTTGTTGAGCTCGGCGACGGCCCGGCGGACGCGAACGGCCCCGTGGTCGAGGTCGACGTCCCGGCGGTGCAGGCCGACCAGCTCACCCCAGCGCAGGCCGAGGAAGCCAGCCATCAGCACGAGCGCGCGGTAGCGGGGCTGGATCGCGTCGGCCAGGTCGTAGACCTCCTGCACGGTCGCGGTGGGCCGCTCGGGGGTGTGCACGGTGCTGGCTCCCTTGATCGTGCACGGGTTGCGGCGGATCAGGAGGTCTGCCACGGCCGTGCCCAGGATGGCGCGCATCAGGGCGTACGCCTTGGCGACGGTGGTCGGGCCGGTGCCGCCGGCGAGCTTGTCGGCCCGCCAGCGACGCACGAGCGGGGGCGAGATGTCGGCGACGTTGACCGTCCCGAAGGTCGGCGCGAGGTGATGCCGCAGGAGCGAGCCGTAGAGCTGCCGTGTGGTGGTCGTCAGCTCCCGTTCCCTGATCCAGGCGGCGGCGTACTGGCCGAACGGCACCTTCCCCGCGTCCGGGTCGTGCCAGTCGCCACGGCGCATCTCTGTCTGCTTGTCGGCCAACCAGTCGTCAGCGTCCCGCTTGGTGGCGAAGGTCTCCGGGGCGGGCCTCAGCAGCCCGTCAGGGCCGACGTAGCGGGCCTGATAGCGGCCGGACGGGAGCTTGCGGACGCGGCCGAACTGTCGGCGCTTGCTGGCCATCAGGCAGCCACCCCATGGAGGGCACCACCACGGCGACGCGGCTGCACCGTGTTGGCCTCAATGAACGCCTCTACGACGCTCTCCTTGATCCGGACGTACCGGCCTACCTTGACGAAGGCGATCCGGCGCTCTTCGATCAGGCGACGCGGGAAGCGCTCCCCGCTCTCCTTCCAGGTGCCGAGCCGTACGGCGACCTCCGCCACGTCCAACAGTCGATCAGTCATGCGGCTACTCCTTCCAGTTCGAGCAGGGCGGGCAGTTCGTCGCGGGCCGTTTCGCGGTTCTGTTGGATGTCGCGGCGGATGTTGGCGGCGAGCCAGGATTCGCCGGGGGTGTGTCCGTGGCCGGCGTAGGACCAGTGCGCGAGGGTGAGCGTGGTTGCCTCCGGGTTGTCGTCGGGTTCGGGCAGGCCGAGGGCTTCGCGTTGCTGGGTAGCGCGGTAGTCGGCGCGGACCTGTCGCAGGGCGCCGAGGGTGGTGGAGTAGCGGCGGGACTTGGTCGAGAAGTGCCCGCGGAAGCCGAGCATGTGAGCCCAGTCGAGGAGCTTGCGCTCGGGGTAGAGCTTGTGGAGGTCCAGGCAGGCTTCGATGAGCCGGCGGGGGTGGTCCGGGATGCCGAGGAGCACGAGGGCTTCCTTGTTGCCGACGCGGCGGTCGATGGTGCCGGTGGTCTCGGCTGCCTTGGTGGCGTACTTGGCGACGTAGGAGGCAACAGCGGCTTCGGTGATCTCTTCGCCCTGGCCGAAGGCGCCGATCGGCTGCACGTCGAGCTGAGCGCCCCATCGCAGGGTGCGGGCCGGTTGCGTGATCGCCGGTTGCTTCGGGTCCGGCTGGTAGCGGGCCGGGGCCACGTCAACCGTGACGCGGGCGGCGGCAGCCCGGATCGCATCGGTGAGCAGGTCGAGGGTGGCCCAGACCGGGGGTGGATCGTCGGGTCCGCCCGGTCCGTCGAAGCGGATCACGGCGTGGAAGTGCACGGCACCGCGCTTCTGGTACTCAGCGACCTTGCCGAAGGAGACCCGGGACTGTTCGCGCGCGTCCTTCTGGGTGAGTCCGGCCCGCTTTGCGATCTCGCGGCGGAGGTAGATCGTGAAGTAGCGCCACAGCTCGGAGGCGTGGTTGTTCCACAGCACCGCGCCCGCGTAGTCGTACTCGGCCGGATTGAGGGGGGCGCCCAGCTCCGGGGAGTCTTCGCCGTGCCGTGCACCGCAGCGGCAGGGCCGGTTTCCGGGGCGGTTGTGGACCGGGCCGAACGAGGGCGCGGTGAGGGTGGCGAAGACTCTCGGGTGATCCCGGACCGTGTGCGGAGTGCCCTTGGCAGGGTCGCCGACGAGACCGGCGCGGATGAGGTGGTAGGTGTCGCCGGCGTAGGTCCAGGCGCACGAGGGGCAGCGCGAGGCACGGCGGTTGCCGCACGCGATGCGGAGCCGTCCGCCGGGTTCGGTATCGGTCGAGTAGGTGTGCAGAGCCTGTCCGGTGACCCGGTCGCGGGTGACCGTAGAGCCTTGCAGGTGGATCGGGTCGGAGCAGCCGCCGGTACGGCGGATCTGGTCTTGGATGCGGTCGAAGCCGTCAGACCCGGCCAGCCTCAGCACGTCGGCGAGGGTGGCCGGGTCCAGGCCCGCCATGGTGGCGGTGTCGGTCACACGATCACCTTCCGGCCCGGGTGAGGGCGGCGGGGGCGTGGTGGGCGTGGCCGGTGCCCCGGCAGACAGGGCAGACCACGCGCAGGGTCACGCGGGAACCGTCGGGGCGGCGGACGCCCGTGGTGATCGAGACGACGGGGAAGTCGTCGCAGTGGTGGCAAACCGGGCGGTTGGTGAGGCGGACAGGCATGATGGACGAAGCCCTTTCGGATCAGTGGTCTGGAAGAGGTCGAGCCGTCCGGGGCGGCGGAACTTTGGCGAGTGAGGCCGCCCCGGGGGGTGCTACTTGCGGTAGCGGTGCTTCGAACGGACCGGTCGGGAACGAACCGGCTTGCGCGGCGCGCGGGAGCGCCGCCGGGTGCCCGCGCGGGATAACTCCCGTTTCTTCGCGCGGTTGATCGTGTAGCTCAGGCCCCCGGTCGCGGACAGAACCGCGACGGCAGCGCCGGCGACGATCTGAGCCACGAACGCGATCACCAGCAGCACGACCACGGCGGACGTGGCGATGACCAGGGTGAGGACGATGGGGCCCTTGTAGGAGCGGGGGGCTTCCTGCACGATCACGACCTTGCGCAGGTCGGAGCCGTGCGGGATGCGCTGGTAGATCTCGCTGGGGATGTGCCCGGCGCGGAGCTGATCCTCGGGTAACTGCATGAGCCCGTCCTCCTTGTCAGCCGGTGCAGCGATGCGTGCGGGCAGCGAGTTCGGCGGCCGAGCGGTCGCGGTGCTCGGTGGAGAAGCCACAGTTCGGAGCGGTGCAGGCGGCGGTGTGCCGGGTCTGGCCGCGTCCGTTGTTGAACGTGCCGACCTTCACGGGGCCGATGCGGATCACGTTGAAGAAGCGGTTCGGTCGCACGGGTGAACCTCCTTGTCAGTCAGGCGAGTTGGGCGGCGATTGCGCCGGCGAGGTCTTCGGGGATGCCGAGCCGGGCGCGCAGGGTGGCGGTGTCGATCTCGGCACCGGTCCGGGCGCGATGCTCCGTGGCGATCTTCCGGGCGTGATCCACCAACGCCGGGGGCACGGCCGGGGCCGGAGCTTCCGGCAGGGCCGGGACCGGTTCGGGGGTGGTGATCTCGGGGGCCGGGGCAGCCGGCTCGGGACGGTCGAGGTCGATCACCGGCGCAGGCCGGGCGGGCGACTCGGGAGCCAACTCCGGTGCAGGTGCGGCGGGTTGGTGGGCGAGCAAGGTGCCGCCGAGGAAGGCCAGTGCGGGCCAGCCGGCGACGAGGATGCGCAGCCAGGCCGGGACGTGCTCCAGGTCGAGGAGCCCGGCGGTGGCGATGTTCGCGCCGAGCGAGGCGACGAGGGCGACCAGGAACCAGAACCAGGCCAGCTTCGAGCGTTCGGTGCGCAGCCGGCGCCACACGGCAACCAGGAGCAGATCGACGGAGACGGGGTAGGCCCAGGCCTTCCATCCGCTCTGTCCGGCGGCGGCGGCGAGGTCGTGCAGGTGGGCGAAGGACAACGCACCGGCGATCACGGCCTGAACAAGGACAGCGTCCGGGCGGAACGATCGGGGCATGGTCTTCACCTCCTTCGCGGGGATCGGGCCGGGGGCGGGGCGGGGAGCGGTGTCCGGCCGCCCGGCCCCGGCGAGTTCAGTCGTCGGCGGGGATCTCGCCGGCACCCAGGCAGCCCAGGCAGATCCCGGTCTGTGCTCCGGCGACGCGCTGTTTGCGGCCGACGCGGACGGTGCGGGAGACCTCACCGGTGCCCTTGCAGGTCGGACAGGGCGTGGTCTTCGGCTTGGTGGTCTTGCGTGCCATGGGCGATCTCCTGACGGGTTTTCGGCATGGCTCGGGTAGGGACCTGACGCGAGACGGTCACGCCGACCGGTAAAGCGGGGGATTACTCCGTGACGGGCCGGGGCCGGACCACGGGCGGGGTGGTCGGCATCGGCGGCACGGTGATCTGTCCGACCGGCCGGAACGGGGCCAGGAAGGGCAGCTCCGGGACCAAGTGGGCGAACTCGCGGCAGGTCGCGGCCGCCTCGTCGGGCGTGATCTCGGGGGTGCGGATGCGGGACCAGCCACCGGAGGTGTCGCCGGCCACCGCGACGCCGGGACGGTCCGGGGCGATCGTGGTCACCGCGGTCACCGCGTCGGGGGCGATGTCGCCTAGGCCCATGTCGGCGGTCTGCTTGTCGTTGACACGGTGCACCACACGGCCAGTGAGCTGGGCACGCAGGGCGGTTGCGCCACGGCCGAGGTCGGAGCCGAAGCGCTGCCCGCACACCTCCAGGTAGATGCCGACCGCACGCGCCATCTGCCCGAGGCGGACCAGTTGCATGACGGTCTTGTCGCGGGCCGGCTCATCCTTCTTCGAGGTCACGAAGAACAGTTCCGCGATCTCGTCGATCAGAACGACCAGCGGCACCGGACGGGCCGAGTCGGGCAGTTCCCACAGGTCGGAGACGCCGTGCAGGGCAAGGATGTCGAAACGCTCCTCCATCTCCATGACCAACGCGTCGATCAGCTTGCCGGCGTCCTCCGGGCTGGTCACCAGCGCCGACAGCCGCGAGGCATAGCGACCCTGCTCGACACCGCGCTTGCAGTCGATCCCGATCAGGCCGACCGGCAACTGCGCCAGACCCTTGATCAAGTTGCGCTGATACACAGACTTGCCGGACAAGGTCGCGCCCAACGTGAGCGCCATCGGGACCTTGCGGTAGTCGCGCTCGAAGACCGTGCCGTCCTCCCGCAACGCGACCGGAACCACCAGGTCACGAGGCCGAGCCGTGCGCGGCAGCTTCACCCGGTTCAGGACGTCCCAGCCCGTCATCCGCAGTTCGACATAGCCCGGCTTGGTCTCCATCACGGTCACCGACCGCACCCCGAACGCGTGCCGCAGACGCTCCGTCGAGGCGGCGATGTCGGCAGGCTCCAGGCCGGCGGGCAGGCGCAGGGTGATGCGCAGTCCGGTCGAGGTCGGCTGGACGCGGCGGATCTTCGGGGGCACCGGCCGCACCTCGCTGCGCGCCACGTTGCGCTTGACGAAGGCGCGGAACCCGGACGGCTGCACGGTCAGCCCGCACACGTCCATCGTCGAGTTGTAGTTCCAGATGAACCGACCCCACGTGACCGGCATCCCGACCAGCGACCAGTACACGCGCGGGGCGCGAACCTTGGCGTAGCCGAGACCACCGGCGCCGGCCGCTGCCCCCGTCAGTTCGACGTAGGTGACCAGGTCGGTCATGGTCAGGCCCCCAGCGGGGTGATCGCGACCGCACGGAAGCTGATCCCGTGCCGCTTCTGGCCGTTGAACTCGTTCTCCCAGTCCCGGGCCTTGAGACCGATGACCTTGACCGGCGTACCCGGTGCCAGACCCTCCGGGTAACCCGTCTCCGGCACGGTCACCTGGTAGAGGTTGCCCTCCCCCTCGTCCGAGATCAGCAGGCCCACCGTCGACAGCCCCAAGTCGGGGTTGTCGCGGTCCATGGCCCGCTCACCGGTCTTCTTGTTGATCAGCTTCGGTTCCGGAGCGGTCGCGACGAAAACGAGAGCGGTCGAAGTGTCGATCTTGAAGGACGGCATACTTGGCTTTCCCCTTTGGGGTAGGCCCCGGGCTGCGTTGTGATCTTGGCGGATGCACGCAGTCCGGGGCTGCTTTTTCTTCCGACACGATCGAAGCTACTCGCAGAAAAACTGCGAGTCAACAGAAAAGCTGCGACTAGTAGTAGTTCTTCGACTCTGCGAGACTGGGTGCGACATCAAGGAGGAAGATATGAACCAGTTCGGTCTTTTTGTGCGCTTCACCTTGCGCGATGGCGCGGGTGAGGCGTTCGACGCACTGATGGAAGAGACAACCGCAGGCATCCGGGCGCACGAGCCCGGCACGCTGGTCTATGCGTGCCACAAGGTCGAGGGCTCGCCCAATGAGCGGGTCTTCTTCGAGATCTACGCCGACCACGACGCATTCGAGGAGCACGAGCGCCAGCCCCACACACGGCACTTCCTGGCGGAGCGCACCAAGTACGTCGAGAAGACCGAGGTGGATCGGCTCCAGCCGTACGCCGGAAAGTACCCCAACGGGGTCGAGAAGTGACGAGCGCCGACACCAAACCCTTCGGCCAGAGAATCAAGGAGCTGCGCCGCGAGGTAGGCATGTCGCAGAGCGACCTCGCCGCAGCCATGGGGCGTTCAGAGAGTTGGGTGTCCCAGGTTGAACGAGGCGTGCAACCCGTCGAACGCCTATCGGTGCTCCAGGCCCTTGCTGATGCGCTCAAGGTGTCCGTGCGAGAGGTACGCCCCGAGGCCGCTCCCGCCGACGAGGTCGAGCCCGAGGAAGAGACGCCAAGCAACGACCTTGACGGGCTGCGCGTGGCTCTCACCGGACACCCGGCGCTCAGCAGCTTGTTCGAGCAGCCGCCGGCCGGGCCCACGCCGTCTCTTGCAGACTTCCGGCGCAGCGTAGAGGAGGCTTGGACACTGACCCACGCGTCGAGCTATGCAGCGCTGAGCGATCATCTCGCCAGACTGCTACCGAGCATCGAGGCCGCCGTACGTCACGCGCCGGCCGGTGAGCGTGCGGAGCTTCACTCACTGCGCGCGAAGGCGTACCAGGCCGCTGCGTCGAGCTTTACACGGCAAGACCAGGCGGATGCTGCCTGGGTCGCGGCAGACCGTGCGCTGCAAGCGGCCGAACTCGCGGGCCAGCCCCTGGAAGTGGTCGCGAGTCTCTTCCGCATGGCCCACGCGTTCATGCGGCAGCAGCATATGGAGCAGGCCGAGCAGGCGGCGAGTTCCGCTGTAGCCGTCTTGGATCCTCGGGTGGCGGCACCAACATGCCCGCCTGAAGAACTGTCGCTCGTGGGCGCTATGAACTTGGTTCTCGCAGTGATCAACGCGCGGGAGGGCAACCGTGCTCGCACTCACGAACACATTGAGCGGGCACGCGAGATCGCGGCGAGGTTGGGCGAGGATCGGAACGACTTCGACACGGAGTTCGGGCCGACAAACGTCGAGATCCATGCCATGAGTACGGCAGTTGAGTTGGGGGACGCCGGCCTTGCCCTGGAAGTAGCCCAGCGGGTTGACGCATCTGGGCTTTCGCCTGAGCGGCAGGCCCGTTTCCTGCTTGACGTGGCGCGAGCACACGCGCAGCGGCGACACGTCGGCGAGGCCACAGCCGCTCTCTTGGAGGCCGAGGCCCTTACGCCCGAGCAGATTCACGATCACCACCTGGCCCGCGAGGTCATGCGCGACCTGATCCAGCTCTCAGGCGCTCGTGTCCCCGAAGCCCTGCGCGATCTGGCAGAGCGGAGCGCGGTCGGCTAGTTGATGTTGTTACAGGTTTCTCTACCTCATCAAGCCCCGCCGTTCCGGCGGGGAGGGGTGGTGCCGCCGCAGCAGCCCGCAGGCTCCAACGAAGCCCCCAGCCGTCGCGCACTTGGGATAACAGGACTCGACAGCACCCCTAAGGTTCCTCAGCTTCCCCATGCTTCACAGCCCCTCAGAGCTTGAGCCTCCATCCCTTTGGCACCGGTCCTCCGGCGGATCACGGTCCAAGGTGGGGGCTCTTGGCCTTCGGCCATCCGGTCGCTGTGTCCCCTCCGGCTTTCCGGCCGCCACTGCGTTGATCACACACCACCGGCCCGCACTGCGGGCCGGCGCGCGGCTCGGGGCTCGGGGCTTCGCTCCGCCTTCGGCCCGCGCCGCCCCAGCCCCGGCCCCGCGCCACCAAGTTGCCCCGGGGTGATCACGCTTTTCGCTCTGGCCCCGCCAAGGGCCGACGCACCGGACCGAGCCTGATTCCCAACCATGGCCCCGACACCGCCAAGCCCTGACCTTGGGGAAGACGGCATGGGCCCACAGGTCCGCATGCACGGTGTAGCCACGGACCAACAGACGCTTTGATCCAAAAGCAGGTACGCGACGGCTGGGGGCTTCGTTGAAGCCTGCGGGCCACAGCAGCTCAGAGTGAGAACGATGCCTCCGGCGGGGGATCGGCCGACACCGGGATGGAGGGGGCGCCGTTCCCGACTGCGGGTCCGTGGTGGCGTGCGCGGGGTGCTCCCATCCCGACCACCGTCAACCCAGGCAGAGCCGAGCAGACGCGGTTCATGGCGTCCAGGTCGTTCGTACAGTGGCGCGCTCCACCTGGACGCCATGAACCACGCCCGCTCCACGGTGTGTGGGTCGACGGCGGACGGGATGGGAGCTGAGGAGGGTGGTGGGTTGAGGAGGTAGCAAGAGCCAGGCCGACGTTTACTCAGGACGAATGACCTTCTGAGCTGGGCATATGGCCAACTACCAAGACTGCTGGGGCAGTTACCGAACGCCTCGTGTACGCTACGGCTTCACGTCAGTACCCGAGCATGCCTATATGGACGTCTGCCCACTCTTCCAGGGGCCGGCAGCGTCCATTGGCAGAGATGAGGCGACACCCTTGTACGAGAAGCCGCTCAACCTCACCCACCCGTCCACACCTTGCATGTGTAAGACATGTACGAGTAGGGAGGACTGTAGCTACAAGCCCCGCCCTAGTGCAAGCGCAAGTGCATCAGGGTGTGACACCACCGAGGAGTTGCACGCCCATCGATCCCGACGGCCGTTCCGCGACCCAACAGCCTGGCTGGTGGGGCTGTCCCCGATCATCGTCGCCATCATCGAACGCTTCCCGCAGTTGAAGTGATTCAATCGGGGCCCCTACGGTTCAACATCGCGCCTCAGAGGCCGCGTGAGGGCCGAACGGAACCGCAGGGGCCCAGAGGGCCAGATCGCCCCCGCAAGGACGTCAGGGATGCACGTGCCCCCTGCGTGCCCGATTGGGTGGCGACCGTCGGGGAGCAACGGGGAGTCCCGGTGGGCGCTCCAGGAAGTTCCTGGTCAGCGTCTTGCCAGGTCAGCGCCCATCCGCATACGCGATCTTCCAAACTAGCTACGCGGGTTCGATTCCCGTCGCCCGCTCTGATCAGGCCGTCGGCCCGGACCCCCTGCGGGTTCGGGCCGACGGCCTGTGGCGTTTAGAACTGGATCGAGTTGATGGTGTCCGCTATCGAGTCCAGGAAGCGTTGGATGTCGTCGGCCATGCCGGTCGAGGCGAGGAAGAAGCCGAAGAGCACCGCGACGATGGCGGGCCCGGCCTTGATGGAGCCTCCCCGCATCAACACCACCAGGATGATCCCCAACAGCAGCACCACTGACAGCGAAATGGCCACAACTGATCACACCCTCGGTCGGACTGCTCTCCCGGCCCGGGGACGCGACCCCGCGACCCCCGCCAGAACCATCGTGCCACCAACGCGGCTCGCATATGCGGCCGGTGAGGCAACGTTTGGCCATGCCGATACACGCTCGGCACCCCGTGGCCGGTTCCTTTCGGTGTCCACCCACCGCGTCCACACATCCCGTTCGCAGCACATTCGAATTGCCGACACAGCTGTAGGACAACCGGAGTTATGCACTGTTTCGGAGGGATGAATCATGACAATACAGGCTCGTTGAAGTCGGCCCAGAAGTGAACAACGGGCAACCAAACAGCCGGTTTTACGGAAACACACAGCCGAGGCTAGGGTGCCTCAAATGTTTCCAGCCGCCGCCGACGCAGTCCCCCGTCCGCGCTCGCCGCAGAACAGGCAGAACAGGCAGAATCCGCCGCCCGGCAAGCAACGCGACGCCTTCTTCGACAACGCCAAGTACCTGGCCATCGTCCTGGTGGCGGTCGCGCACTCCTGGGAGCCCCTCAAGGGCGACAGCAGGATCCTGGAGGGCGTGTACACGGTCGTGTACTCGTTCCACATGCCGGCGTTCATCGTCATCTCCGGGTTCTTCTCCCGCAGTTTCGACATGCGCCCGGACCGGCTGCGGCGGCTGATCACGGGCGTTGCCGTGCCGTACGTCGTCTTCGAGACGGCGTACTCCCTCTTCAAGCGCTACGCCGATCACGACCCGGGCATGGACATCAGCCTCCTGGACCCGTGGTTCCTGACCTGGTTCCTGGTGGCGCTGTTCATCTGGCGGCTGACCACGCCGATCTGGAAGCTGGTGCGGTGGCCGCTGCCGCTCGCCCTCGGTATCGCGATGCTGGCGTCCGTGACCCCGGACATCGGTGACGACCTGGACCTCCAGCGGGTACTGCAGTTCCTGCCGTACTTCGTGCTGGGCCTGGTCATGAGGCCGGAGCACTTCCGGATGGTGCGCAGGCGTTCGATGCGGATCGCGGCGGTGCCGGTGTTCGCGGCCGCCCTCGCCGTCGGCTGGTGGGCGGTGCCGCGCATGAACACCGAGTGGTTCTACCACCGCGACGCCGCCCAGGAGATGGGCGCGCCCTGGTGGACCGGACCGGTCATGGTGCTGGCCATGTTCGGCGCCTCGCTGCTCCTGACGGCCTGCTTCTTCGCCTGGGTACCGGGCCGGCGGATGTGGTTCACCGCGCTCGGCGCGGGCACGCTGTACGGCTATCTGCTGCACGGCTTCCTGATCAAGGGCGCCGGTTTCGCGGGCTGGTTCGACCACGCATGGCTGCACCGGCCGCTCGGCGAGCTCTTCGTCAGCGCCCTCGCCGCGCTCGCCGTCACCCTGCTGTGCACCTCGCCGGTACGCCGGGTCTTCCGGTGCGTGATGGAGCCCGACATGAACTGGGCGTTCAGGCAGGACTCGGTCGAAGTGGCGCGGGTTCGCGAGCAGAAAGCGCCGGCCCCTCGGGAGAAGGTCAGCGCCTAGGGCCTGTCCGCAATGTCATGGGAGCCAGAGTCGTAGGCAGGCGATGGTGACGAGGGCTTGGTAGTGGCGGGCGCGTTTGCCGTAGCGGGTGGCCAGGGCTTTGTTGTGCTTGAGCCGGTTGAAGCAGCGTTCGACGACGTTGCGGCGGCGGTAGGCCGCACGGTCGAGTCGGCACAGGCTCTCGCCGCGGCGGATGCGTCCGTTGAGTGTGACCAGCTCGGCATCGGTCAGTTGCGGAGCGATCCCGACCGTCGGACGCCAGGGCGCCAGATGCGGTGATGCCTTCAGCAGGTCGTCGGTCTTCACATAGAGTGCGGTCGCGAGGGAGTGCAACTCTGTCTTCACGCACTGACGTTGGGCTCCCTCTCTTTAGGCGCGCAGCCGATCGATCATCTAGGACCGCAGCGGCCGGAAACTCATCGGTCACATCCGTCCGCGTCTGCTCAGCAAGGCCAGCGCCACCAACAGAACACACCCTGCGGCTTCGACGGCGAGGGTGGGCTTGACCAGGTTCGCGTCGAGAGTCTCCTGGAACCCGAAGAGACCGGAGGTGAGGCTGACGATCAGGGCCACCAGTGTGCCGGCCGCGAAGAGCGTTCCCAGCGTGGCGAGGACGGGCAGGAGGCGGGTGGGTGTGATCAGCAGCGACAACGCGAGCAGCCCGGCCCCGATCGCGTTGAGCAGGAACAGCGTGCCGATCGTGTCCAGATATCGGTAGCCGTCGTACCAGAGGCGGAGGTGGATCGCGCCCATGGCCACGACCGTTCCCGCCGCGGCCAGCCGGAGGGCGATGAGCGCGACCGTGCGCTCAGTAGCCATTGCCGTCGGTCGTGTTGGTGCCGTTGCCCGTTGAGGCGCTGCCGCCCACGGTGAGCTCGGTCTTCATGCCCAGGTCCTTGTGGCCGTCGACAGGGCAGTAGACCTGGTACTTGCCGTCCTTCAGCGAGACGGTGAGATTCACCGACTCCCCGGGGGCCAGCGTCCGCGTCTTCTGTTCCGTTCCCGAGCCCTCGATCTCCATGGCGTGGTCGTGATGGCCGTCGTTCTTGACGACGAAGGTGTAGGCACCCGCCTTCAACGTCTTCTCGGACAGCTGCATCTTGAAGTCCACCAGCTTCACGTCCACCTGGGTGGTTCCCGGCTTGCCAGTCTTTTCCGGGGCTGACGGTGACGAGCCGCCACCGTTGCCGTTTCCGCCCCCGCACGCCACGAGGATGCCCGCCAGTGCCCCGGCGGCCAGCCCGGGCCCGACGTTCCTGCGCACGAACGTCATGAGCGTCATCGCCATGTCTCGGCCCTCCATGAGAAGTCGTTCCTGCACAGAGATACGGACGGACCGCGCCAGGGGATTTCCGGCAAGCGGGAGAATGGGGCTGTGGTCCCGCGTGGAACTGGGGGAATCCGTTCGGCGAGGTTCGCCGTATCCACTGGTATGCGGAGATTGGGCCTACCACTCGGACGGCTCTCGGACGAGGCGCTGCTGGCGGGAATGGCGGCCGGCGCCCCGGAGATCGCCCTCGCGTTCGTCCGCCGGTTCCAGCGCATGGTCTTCGGTATCGCCATCGCTGTCGTCGGCGACCCCCAGCTCGCCGAGGACATCGCTCAGCAGACCTTCGAAAGAGCTTGGCGTCATGCACAGGTCTACGACTCCCGGCGTGGATCGGTGAAGACCTGGCTGGGGACCATCACGCACAACCTGGCGATCGATGCCGTCCGCGCGCGCAAGGAGACCCCGGTCTCCTCCGAGGACCTCGACGCTCTGCTCGGCATCGTGACCCGGACGCCCGAACAGTGGGCACTGGCCGATGAGGCGGCATCCCGGATACGGGCCGCGGTGGCGGGCCTACCGCGCGAGCAGGCGCGGGCCGTGGTCATGGCCGGGATCTACGGGATGACCGCACGGCAGATCTCCGAGTTCGAAGGGATCCCCCTGGGCACGGCGAAGACACGGATCAGGACGGCGATGGGGAGACTGCGGGCAGTTCTGGAACTCGAGCGAGCCGATCATGACTGACAGGGACTGCGAGTGGCTGAGGGCCGTCGCCGACGAGCTGGCTCTGGGTATCCTCCCCGGTCAGGAGCGCGCCGAGGCCATCGCCCACCTGGACGGCTGCCCCACCTGCCGGGAGCACGTCGAGCAGTTGACGCTCGTCGGAGACGGACTGCTCTCTCTCCTGCCGGGCAGCGAGCCGCCCGCCGGCTTCGAGACACGGGTGACGGACGGGCTGGGCCTGAACCGGCCGGCGCGACGGCCGCGACCACGGGCCGGCGTGGCGGTCGCGGCCGCCGCCGCGATCGCCCTCGGGTTCGGCTTCGGTGGCTGGGCCGTCGGAACGGCCATCGAGGGAGCGTCGGCTCCCTCCTCGCGGAGTTCGCAGCCCCCCGGCTCGGAGCACGGCCTGCTCACAGCGTCTCTGCTGGCCCCCGACCACCGCCCGGTGGGCCGGATCTTCGCCTATACCGCGTCTCCGGGCTGGGTCTACATGTCGGTCCACCTCGGCCGGGCCGGGTCCGCATCCGACTCCCAGGCCGGAGACGAGTCCGAGGCCGCAGGCTCGCGCGACGGATACCCGGAGGCCGGAGAGGTCAGCTGCCGACTGGAGCGTACGGACGGCACGTCGGTCCACATCGGGGAGTTCTCCCTCGACGACGCCGGCCGGGGTTACTGGGGAGCACCCACACGTGTCGACCCGGACACGGTGTCCGGTGCCCGGCTGCTGGCCGCGGACGGCTCCGTACTGGCCACGGCCCACTTCGACGCACGGCAGAACCAGTGACCGCAGATCACCCCTCATGCCCGGTCCGGTTCGGTCAGCGGCGCCAGACGCGGCGTCCGGAGTAGCCGCCACCGCCGAACTCCTCGTGGCGGGCCACGAGCCGCTGCACGCGCTCCGTCTCGTCGATCTGGCAGAACCAGACCTCGTCGAGCCGGGGACGGACACGCGCCCCCTTGGAATTGATCATCTAGTCGGCCGACGAAGGACCCAGACCGAGAAGCGCGCGCATGCCCGCGTACTTCTCGGTCAGTCGTTTCCGGGTCGCCTCGTCGAGGACCGCGAGGCGTGCCGGGTCCGCGTTGTGCGCCAGGTCGGCCTCCTTCACCAGCAGCGCGCCCGGGGTCGCGAGAATGCGCCCCGCGTACGCCTCGGGCGGCTCACCGGCCCGCTTGGTGACCGCGAGCACGATGTCCTTCGTACGACGGCTCAGCGCCGCCTCGTCGAGCCAGTGCGCGGAGAGCGCGTCGTCCTCGACGGAGTCGTGCAGCCAGGCCGCCGCGATCTGCTCGTCGTCGCCGCCACGCACGCGTACGCCCTCGGCGACCGCCCGCAGGTGCTCGGCGTACGGCCGTCCCGCCTTGTCGGTCTGGCCCTCGTGCGCGGCGCGGGCGAGGGCCTCGACCTCGGCCAGGGTCAACTCATGGGTCATTCGTCCAGTGTGTCGCGACGCGGGGCCGCGCGGGCGGGGAGGCCGGCCGGAGTCAGGCCAGGTGGCGCGACGGCGGTACCCCACCCTGAGGTCCCGGTCAGCGGGGCATGGCGTGGGCTGTGGGCCCTTCCCGGCAGATCAGCAGCAGTGCCCGGTCGTCGTTGACGTCCTTCGCGACCGCCTCGATCAGATGCCAGGCCGCCCCGTGGAAGCCGCCGGCGACATAGCGGTCGGCCTCTCCCGTCAGCCGGTCTATGCCCTCGACTATGTCCCGCTCGGACGTCTCCACCAGACCGTCGGTGAAGAGCATCAGCACGTCACCGGGGCGGAGCGAACCCTTCACGGGGTCGAACTGGGCACCGTCGTAGACCCCGAGGAGGGGCCCCTCCGCGGCCTTCTCCTTCCAGCGCCCGCTGCCCGCGCTGAGCTGCAGACCCGGCGGATGTCCTGCCGAGTAGAGCTCGTAGTCGCCGGAGTCCAGGTCCAGGACCAGGTGGATGGAGGTCGCGAAACCCTCGTCCCAGTCCTGTCGGAGCAGATAGCCGTTCGCGGCGGGCAGGAACGCGTGCGGGGGCAGTGAGCCGAGCAGACCGCCGAAGGCCCCGGACAGCAGCAGCGCCCGCGACGCCGCGTCCATGCCCTTCCCGGACACGTCCGTGAGCACGACCTCCAGCGTCCGGCCGCCGTTCGTGCGGGCCGCGACCACGAAGTCGCCGGAGAACGACTGCCCGCCCGCGGGCCGCAGCGCCATCTCCCGGTGCCAGCCGTGCGGCAGCTGCGGCAGCTTGCTCTGGACCCGGATGCGTTCGCGCAGGTCGAACAGCATGGTGCCGCCGCGCCGCCAGGGGACCCCGACCCGGCTGCGGAACTGGGCGATCAGCAGACCGAAGAAGCCACAGGCGGCCACGACCAGGACGACGCCCGGGGTGACCCGGGACGGCCCCTCGGTGTACGGCCCGAGCTGCACCGACTCCACGATCAGCGCGGTCGCCGCGGCCGCGTACAGGCCGAGCAGGCTCGCAGGGCGCAGCAGCAGACCGCCGGCGACGATCGGCAGGACCAGCGCGGCCGGTGAGCACCACACGGAGTTCATCAGCGTGATGGCCGCGATCACCGGGACGGTCATGAGCAGACCGGCCAGCGCGACCCAGTCCGAGCCGTCGCCGCGGAAGTAGTCCACGGCACTTCTGCGCAGGCCGACGCGGACCCGGTGCCACTCCATCTTCAACCGGGCCGTGAACGTCTCGGCTTCCGCGCGCCGCTCTCGTCCTGCTGCCATTAGTTCGGGACCTTATCCGTCGAACCCCCTGCTTGGCACAGGAGGTACGACTTGTCCCCCGTGCGAGGTTCAACTTCACAGTCTCGCAAGGCTCGTGAAACCCCCGGTCGACGGCGGTCCGGCCGAAATTCCCTTTCTCGTCCCGCAATGCGCTGGTAGGCATGGTTCATGGGGACTGACTTGCGGGTGCTTCGGCAGGACGACTGGGACGAGTGGTACGACAACCTGATCCGCGCCTTCGGCGGGGTCCCGGAGTCGGCCGAGGAACGGGAGCTGTTTCACGAGCTCACCGAGGAGGACCGGTCCATCGGCGCCTGGGACGGCGACCGGTGCGTGGGCACGGCGGGCGCGTTCGCCTTCCGTATGACCGTGCCGGGCGGCGCCTCCGTGCCCGCCGCCGGCGTGACCATGGTCAGCGTCGCCGGCACGCACCGGCGGCGCGGGGTGCTGACCTCGATGATGCGGCGCCAGCTGGACGATGTGCGCTCCTGGGACGAGCCGCTGGCCGTCCTCACGGCCTCCGAGCCGGTGATCTACGGCCGGTTCGGATACGGCGTCGGCACCTACCACCTCAACGCGGACATCGACACGGCACGCGTACGACTGTCCGTGCCGCCCGGCACCGACGACGTACGGCTGCGGTACGCGGCGCCCGCCGACGTGCTCGACGCGTGTGAGGCGGTGTACGCCCGGCTCGTGCCCCGACGGCCCGGGATGATCGCCCGCGGCCCCGGCTGGGAGCGGCTGTGGCTGCTCGACCCGGAGAGCGAGCGGGACGGCGCCTCACCGCTGCAGTGTGTGGTCGCGGAGCGGGACGGGGAGGTCGTGGGGTACGTGCGCTTCCGGGTCAAGGCGAAGTGGGAGGCGGCCGGGCCCAAGGGCACGGTGGTCGTCTCCGACCTGGAGGCGCTGGATCCGGCCGGGCAGGGCGCACTGTGGCGGTTCCTGTTCGACCTCGACCTCACCTCGCGGATCGACGTCCGACGACGGCCCGTGGACGAGGCCTGGCAGTACCTGGTCTCCGACGTCCGGCGCTGCTCGCTGCTGGTGCGGGACTCGCTGCATGTGCGACTGGTGGACGTCGGGGCGGCGCTGGAGGTGCGGACCTATCAGGCGCCGGTGGATGTGGTGCTGGAGGTCGAGGACGCCTTCTGTCCCTGGAACGCGGGGCGCTGGCGGCTCAGCGGGGACGCCAAGGGCGCCTCGTGCGACCGTACGACGGACTCGGCCGATCTCGTGCTGTCCGTACGGGAGTTGGGGGCGGCCTATCTCGGGGGCGTGAGCCTGGTCTCGCTCGCGGGGGCGGGGCTGGTGCGGGAGGTACGACAGGGGGCGCTGGCGGAGGCCTCGGTGGGGTTCGGGTCGCCCGTGGTGCCGTGGCTGCCGCACGGCTTCTAGAGCCCGGCTCTGAGGGTTCTCAGGGCTTTTGGCAGGTCGGGCACCAGAAGAGGTTGCGGGCGGCGAGATCGGCGGTGCGGATCTCTCCGCCACAGATGTGACAGGGCAGGTTGGCCCTGCGGTACACGTAGACCTCGCCGCCGTGGTCGTCGACGCGGGGCGGGCGGCCCATCGCCTCCGGTGTGTGTTCGGGGCGGACGGTGTCGATGCGGTTGTTCCTGACGCCCTCGCGCATGAGCTCGACGAGGTCGGTCCAGATCGCGTCCCACTCGGCGGGGGTGATGTCCCTGCCCGCGCGGTACGGGTCGATGCAGTGCCGGAACAGGACCTCCGCCCGGTAGACGTTGCCCACGCCCGCGATGACCTTCTGGTCCATCAGGAGGGCGGCGATCGTCGTACGGCTGCGGGAGACGCGGGTGTACGCGGCTCGCGGGTCGGTGTCGGTGTCGGAGCGCAGGGGGTCGGGGCCGAGGCGGTCGTGTATCGACTGCTTCTCGGTGGGGGTGATCAGGGCGCAGGTCGTGGGGCCGCGGAGGTCGACGTAGGCCGTTTCGTTCGCGAGGCGGAGGCGGACGGTCTCGGTGGGCGGGGGTGCGGGGGTGGCGCCGAAGGTGACCTTGCCGAAGAGGCCCAGGTGGATGTGGACCCAGTCGGTGTGCCTGAAGCCCAGGAAGAGGTGTTTGCCGTGGGCCTCGGTGCGGGTGAGTTCTGAGCCGGTGAGGAGTTCGGCGGCGTCGGAGAACTTGCCCTGGGGGCTGGTGACGTGGGGGGTGGTGCCGGTGAAGGCGGTGCCGTAGTCCTGGGCCAGGCGGTGGATCGTGTGGCCCTCGGGCACGGTGGCTCCTTGTTCGTCCACGGGTGGGGGTGCGGGCGGAATTTCTCGCCCCCGCCGCCCCTACCCGTCCCATCCTCCGGGGGCTCCGCCCCCGGACCCCCGCTCCTCAAACGCCGGAGGGGCTGAGTTACCCAGGGGCGCGCTCCCGCCTACTGCTGCGGGTGGTGGGCCGGGATCTCCGGCAGGTCGCCCGTCGTCTCGTAGGCGGACAGCATGTCGATGCGGCGCTGGTGGCGCTCGTCGCCGGAGAACGGCGTGGCGAGGAAGGTCTCGACGAACTTCGTCGCCTCCTCCGTCGAGTGCATACGGGCGCCCACCGCGACCACGTTGGCGTTGTTGTGCTGGCGGCCCAGCGACGCGGTCTCCTCGCTCCAGGCGAGGGCCGCCCGGACGCCCTTGACCTTGTTCGCCGCGATCTGCTCGCCGTTGCCGGAGCCGCCGATCACGATGCCGAGGGAGTCGGCGTCGGCGGCGGTGCGCTCGGCGGCGCGGAGACAGAACGGCGGGTAGTCGTCCTGGGCGTCGTAGATGTGGGGGCCGCAGTCGACCGGGTCATGGCCGGCGGCCTTCAGCCAGTCGACGAGGTGGTTCTTGAGTTCGAAGCCCGCATGGTCGGAGCCGAGATACACGCGCATGGGATGAGTGTGACACGGCTGTTTCCGGGCAGCAGCCTCGGGTGTCGACCAGGAAAAATCCGAACTTGACGATGGAACCTCAAGGAAATCTCAAGTAACGATCTGGATTCAGAGGTTCAGGAATTCCGTTACCTCCGATTCACTGGACCGACCCGTACACCGCTCGTACGGGAGCCCCCACACCCGGTGCGAAGGAATTCCCCGTATGACTGGTCTCCAGGCCGGACTCAAGAACCGTCACCTCTCGATGATCGCCATCGGCGGTGTCATCGGCGCGGGCCTCTTCGTGGGCTCCAGCTCCGGTATCGCCACCGCCGGACCCGGCATCCTGCTGTCGTACGCCCTCGTCGGCACGATGGTCGTCCTCGTGATGCGGATGCTCGGTGAGATGTCCGCCGCGAATCCGAGCTCGGGCTCGTTCTCCGCGCACGCCGACCGGGCGCTCGGGCGCTGGGCCGGGTTCTCCATCGGCTGGCTGTACTGGTTCTTCTGGGTCGTCGTGCTCGCCGTCGAGGCGACCGCCGGTGCCAAGATCCTCGAAGGCTGGATACCCGCCGTACCGCAGTGGGGGTGGGCGCTGATCGTGATGGTGGTGCTGACCGCCACCAACCTGGTCTCCGTGGCGTCCTACGGCGAGTTCGAGTTCTGGTTCGCCGGGATCAAGGTCGTCGCCATCGGTGCCTTCATCGTGATCGGTGCACTCGCCGTCTTCGGCGTGCTGCCCGGGGTCGACAGCGACAAGGCCGGGCTCTCCAACCTCACCGACCACGGCGGCTTCCTCCCCCACGGAGCCGGTGCCATCCTCACCGGCGTACTGCTGGTCGTGTTCTCCTTCATGGGCAGCGAGATCGTCACCCTCGCCGCCGGAGAGACCGAGAACCCCCGCAAGGCCGTCACCAAGGCGACCAACAGCGTCATCTGGCGTATCGCCGTCTTCTACCTCGGCTCGATCTTCGTCGTCGTCACCCTGCTGCCGTGGGACGACAAGTCCATCGCCGACAAGGGTTCCTACGTCGCCGCGCTCGACTCCCTCGGGATCGCGCACGCCGGTCAGATCATGAACTTCATCGTGCTGACCTCGGTGCTGTCCTGTCTCAACTCCGGTCTCTACACGGCCTCCCGGATGGCCTTCTCGCTCGGTGAGCGGGGGGACGCGCCGAAGGCGTTCGCCCGGGTCAACGGGCGGGGTGTGCCGATGGCGGCGATCCTCGCGTCGGTGGTGTTCGGCTTCGTGGCCGTCTTCTTCAACTACCTCTCCCCCGACACGATCTTCCTCTTCCTCGTCAACTCCTCCGGTGCGGTGGCCCTGTTCGTGTGGCTGGTCATCTGCTTCTCGCAGCTGCGGATGCGGAAGATCATCCAGGCCGAGGCGCCGGAGAAGCTGGTCGTCAGGATGTGGCTGTACCCGTATCTGACCTGGGCGACGGCCGCGCTGATCGTGTTCGTCCTCGGGTACATGCTGACCGACACCGAGCACGACGGGCGGGAGACCGTGCTGCTGTCGCTGCTCGTCGCGGCGGCGGTGATCGTGATCGCGGTGGTGAAGGACAAGGCCCGGGGCGGGCGTTCGGACACCGGCCCGGCGGGTGAGGTGACGGACAAGGTGTCCGTCGGCTGACGCGTTCAGAGGGCGGTGAAGCTGTCCTTCACTCTGTCGTAGGTCTTGAGAGCCTGCGTCTCGATGTCCGGCTGGTACCAGGTGTTGATCTGGTACGACTTGTCGCCCACGTTGAAGCCGAGCAGCCGGGCGTGCCAGGGGACGCCGTCGAGGGTGAAGGTGTACTCCCAGACGACCGCGGGGTGGCCGCGGAACGTCGTCTCCTCCAGGCGGAGCTTGCGGTAGTCCCGGCCCTGGTGGGCGTTCTGCTCGGAGGTCTTCCAGGTCTCCATCAAGTCGCCTCGTGCCAGGGAGGACTTGGCCGCGAGCTCCTGCTTCCCGTCGGGTGAGGTGTAGTGGACCTCCGCACCCGTCTTCACGTCGCGCCGCCAGCCGGTGGGGGTCGCCCACGCGAACCCACCGGCTTCCTCATGCGCGCCGGGCGGGAGGGAGCGGGGGCGGGAGGTGCCCTCGACGGTGGAAGACGGCGTGTCGCTCGGCGTACCGCCGGAGGTGGCGGGCTGCGAGGCGGAGACGGAGGAGGACGGCGAGCCGCCCGCCTTGTCGTCGCCGCCCGGTGAACCCGAGGTGGTCGCCAGGACGACCGCCACGACGGCCCCCGCCACGACCACGCTCCCGACGGCGAGCAGGGCGGTCCGGCGGCGACCGCGTCCCGGGGTGACCGGGCGGGCGGGGCCGGGGAGTTCGCCCTGGGGCATACGGAGCGGATGCGGGCCGAGGACCAGGGCCGAGCCGGGGTCGGCGCCGACGTCCGGATCCGGGCCGGAGTCGGGGCGGCGGACCCTGCCGGGGGCCGGGCTGCCGGCTGGGGTGAGCTCGGGGTCGGCACGGGGGCCGGTACGCGGGGTGGTCGCGGAGCCCTCGCCAGTACCGGCCCCGGCCTCGGAGGCACCGGGAGCGGAGCCTGGACCGCCAGGGCCGACGCTTCCGATGCCGGGGACACCCATGACGGGGTCAGGCTCGCCGGTGCCTGCGCCTGGGCCGCCGGTTACCGGGGCAGGACTGCCGGTACCGGCTCCAAGCTCGCCGGTGACCATGCCAGAACTGCCACTACCGACACCCGGGTCACCCGTGGCCGGGCCAGGACCGCCGGTGCTTCCCGTGCTCGGTGTGTGTCCGGGCCCGGTGTCCGGGGCGCGGCGCCGGTCGGGGACGGCCTGGGGGCCGCGGACCAGGGAGACGCCGGGGCGGGAGCGGCGCGGGCCGAGCCGCGTGGGGCTGGAGGCGGCGTGCGTGGGGGCGTCCCGCGTCGGCGCGTCCGGCATGGGGAAGTGCTCGGTGGGGGCGCCCGCCGAGAGGGAGTCCTGGGTGGGAGCGCTCGCGAGGGGCGTACTGGTCGTGGTGGCGCCTGCCCTGAGCACGGCTCCCACCGAACTCCCGGACGGCGTCTCCGACCGGACCTCCGAGCGCTCCTCCGAGGCGGCCTCGGTGGAGGCACTGGCGGGGTGCGGGGTCGAGGGCTGCTGCCGGGGTTCGGGCTCTTCGGCTACGGCGTCGGCGGCCACGTCGGCCCCGATGCCGGACCGGCCGCCCTCCGGCGGTGTGTCCGAGGGCGGGGGCTCTGGGTCCGGGGCGTCGACGGCGACGGCGGCGTCCGAGGAACCGTGCCCGTCCGGCACAGCGTCCGAGGGCTCCCCGTCCACAGCATTCCGCCCCAGGGCGGGTACGGACTCCGGCTCCATCTCCGACGCATCCCGCACCAGGGCCGGTACAGACTCCGGCTCCGTCTCCGACGCATCCCGCACCAGGGCCGGTACAGACTCCGGCTCCGTCTCCGACGCATCCCGCACCGGCTCCGACCCGGTCTCCGGCTCGGGCTCGGGCTCGGGCTCGGGCTCCGGCACCCGCGGATCCCGCACCGCCCGCACGACCCGCGTCCCCAGATAGGCCGGCGTGGGCAACTCCCGCGGAGTCCACGGCGACGGAGGCGTGGCTTCCGAGGTGTCCGGCGAGGCCGCCGACGGGTCCGACGGGAGGTTCAGTGGGTCCGACGCGACCCCAGGAGGGACCGCCTGAGGCCCCGCCACGTCCGGAGTCCCCACATCCGGCGAACCGGCCGGCGCTTCCCCTGCTCCCCCCGCCAACGGCCCCCGCCCGGCGGGCTCGTGCCTCGCCGGCGTCTCCTCATCGTCTGTCTCGCCGGCTCCGGTGTGCCGTCCGCGCCGCTCACCCGGCTCCGCCGCCCGTTCCTCGTCGGACTCGCCGACGCCTCCCCCCGGCCCCACCCGCAGTGTCGGTGTGGGGGTGGATGCCGGGAACGCCACCGTGTGCAGGGCCGGCTCCACCTCGTCCAGGCCGGGTCGTATCGACGGGTCCTTCTCCAGCAGTGCCGTCAGGATGTCGGTCAACGGACCTGCGGCGGCGGGGAGTTCCGGCTCCTCGTAGAGGACGGCATGCAGTGTGGCCAGGGTGGTGTCGCGGGAGAACGGGGAGCGGCCGCCGAGGGCCGCGCAGAGTGTCGCGCCCAGGGACCAGATGTCCGAGGGCGGCCCTTGAGGGCGGCCGGAGACCCGCTCGGGAGCCATGTAGTCGGGGGAGCCGACGAGCATGCCGACCATGGTGAGCGCCTCGGCGTCCTGCATCGCGGCGATGCCGAAGTCCGTGAGGACGATCCGACGGCCGGACCGGTCGCCGGACTCCACCAGGACGTTGCCGGGTTTGATGTCCCGGTGCAGCACGCCGCGTGCGTGCACCTGGCGGAGTGCCTCCACCAGGCCGAGGCCGAGGAGCGCGGCCGCGCGTGGGCCCAGCGGGCCGTCCTCCACCATGATGCGTTCCAGGGAGCGGCCCTTGACCAACTCCATGACGATCCACAGGCGTTCGCCCTCGTCCACGACGTCGTAGACCCGTACGACGTTGGGGTGGTCGATCCGGGCCGTGGCCCTGGCCTCGCGCAAGGTGCGTTCACGGCGGGTGCGGGTGTCCTCCGCGTCGAGGCCGTCGATCCGCATCTCCTTGACCGCGACCTGCCGGTCGAGCATCTCGTCGGCGGCTCGCCACACCCGCCCCATTCCCCCCTGGCCGATACTCTCGACCAGGCGATAACGACCCGTCACCAGGAGCCCTGGAACTCCACCGCTCCTTGAGTTTCCCGCATTCCCCGTGTTTCCCGCGTTCCCCGGCAATCCGCTGCACCCCCTCAACGACGCCCTGACTGCCACACAATGGTCACACTTCGAGCCGTAACAGCATAGTGCGGAGAAATCTTGTGGTACCTCTTCAAGTACTGCGAATTCAGGCGCAGCCAAGGGGGACGAACATGAGTTCTCGTCGTATGACGACCATTGCCGGATCGCTGGTCACGGCATCTTTCTCGACGGTGATGATCCTGTCCTTCACCGCGAGCGCGGACGAGGGACCCGCAAGCAGCAAGGGGGGAAAGGCCGTCGACCAGGCACCGGCCGGCGTGGAACTGACGACGACACTGCCCGAGACGATCTCCGTCGACAACAGCTCGCAGGAGACCGACCTCACGGCCACCGTGAAGAACGACGGGAGCAAGGACAGCGGAAAGATCAGGCTTTTGGTCGTCGGTTTCGACGGCCTTACGGTCAAAAACGTTCAAGGCTGCTCTCCGATTGCGGAAAAGGATCTGCCGGAGGGTTCGAACAGCGGTTTCGCCTGCCCGATCGACAATCTCGCGGCCGGTAAGTCGAAGTCGTACGCGGTGGACGCCACATTCGATCTCGACAAGACCGGAAAGATCTGTCTGCCGGTGCAGACCAGCGACGGAAAGAAGACGTTCTGGCAGCAGGGCCCGGTTCCGTTCGGTACGACCAACCCGTCACCGAACGCCCCGGCCACCCCGCTGCTGCTGGGCACCGACAACAAGCCGGTGGCACCCGGTGGCGACACGGCGGGCGAGCTGCCCAAGACCGGTGTCGCCCGTGACCTGCTGCCACTGGGGGCGGCGGGCGCGTCGCTGATGGCGGCGGGCGTGGCCGGACTGTGGTGGTCGCAGCGGCGGCCGCAGCGCACCGGCTGATCCACGGCGGGAAACCGATGGAGGCCTGACCTGACGGAAGTTGTCGGGTCAGGCCTCCACCCTGTCCGCCATGAACACCTCGCCCCACGACGAAGATCGGGTCGAGGGGCTGTACGACGGCGAAACGCGGAAGAGGCTCGCCGGGTTGGAGTCGGTGGACGACCCGGCGAGCCTCTTCCGGAGGAGTGTCAGTGCTTGACGAGCTTCCAGGTGGTGGGGAGGACTCCCATCGCCAGGGCCGCCTTGAGGGCGTCGCCGAGGAGGAACGGGGTGAGGCCTGCGGCGATCGCGACGGAGGCCGACAGGTCGGCGGCGTAGGCGAGGTAGGGGACGCCGATGGCGTAGATGATCGCCTCGCCGACCAGCATCGTGCCGGCCATGCGGAGCATCGAGCGGTCGGCGCCGCGGCGGGCCAGGGCGCCGACGGCGGCGGAGGCCAGGATCATGCCGAGGATGTAGCCGAAGGAGACCGAGATCCCGGAGGTGCCCTGGGCGAACCACGGGAGTCCGGCGAGGCCGGCCAGCGCGTACAGGGCGAGGGAGGCGACACCCCGGCGGGCGCCGAGCGTCGTGCCGACGAGCAGCGCGGCGAAGGTCTGGCCGGTCACCGGCACCGGGGAGCCCGGGACGGGCACGGAGAGCTGCGCGGCGAGGCCGGTGAGGGCGGCGCCGCCGACCACCAGCGCGATGTCCCGGACGCGGGAGGCGGGGATCAGGTCGGCGAGGACCTGGCCGGTGCGGACGGGGGCGACGGCGGTGCTCATGGGGACTCCGCGAGTGTGAACGACAGGGGACACGGTGACGCTATCCCGGCGTCCTCGGGCCGATCACCGTCAACGGTCGACAAAGCCGGGAACGGGGGCTTGGTGGGCTCCGGACAAAGAGTGTGGGTGACATCCGGTTCGGCGTGACCCCTGTCACTGAGGTGAGGTGGCCCGGGATACACAGAGCGGCGTGCGGCCCGCTGTGGGGAATCACCAAATGAACCCTAGTGGTCTGGTGGGATTCACCGTTTCTGGCCTACCCTTCCTGACATGGTCGCCCAGTCCCGGTACTTCTCGTCGCGTCGCCATGTCGACCTGCGACGCGTGGGCACGGCCACCTGTCGCCGTCCGGTGTGAGGCGGGTTCCGGCGCGCCTCATCCTCCGAGACGTGTCGGCCCCCGTTCCCAGGACGGTCTTCCATGCCCCGTACCGCGGCACCCCCTGTCACCCCCACCCTCACCTCCCGGCGCCGGACGAGCGCGAGCGTCGTCCTGCGCTCCGTGCTGGAGCACGGACCGGTGGCACGCAGCACCATCGCCCGGCTGACCGGACTGTCCCCCGCGTCGGTGACGGACTACTGCACCCGGTTCACCGAGCTCGGCCTGATCCGTGAGTCGGCCGTGCCCCGGCGGTCGAACGGCGTGGGGCGCCCGCACGTCCCCGTCGACCTGGACGACTCACGGTTCGTGGTCGGCGGCGTGCACGTGGCGGTGCCGTACACCACGGTCGCGCTGCTCGATCTGCGCGGCCGGGTGCTGGCCCGGCGCGAGCTGAAGCACGAACGCACCGCTCCCGAGCCGGTGTTGGCCCGGGCCGCCGAAGCGCTCGGGGCCCTGCTGGACAACGCCCCCGGCTGCCGGCCGCTCGGTGTCGGCGTGGCCGTCGGCGGCTGGGTGGACCGGGACTCCGGGACCGTCGTCGAGCACCCCCTGCTGGACTGGCACGACGTGCCGGTGCGGCAGGTGCTCGGCACCCTGACCGGCCTGCCGGTCCATGTGGACGGGCACGCGCGGGCGTTGGTCAACGCGGAGCGGCTGTTCGGGCGGGCGCGCGGCAGCCGCAGCGTGCTGCATCTGTTCGTCGGCAATGTGGTGGACGCGGCGTTCGCCACCCACGACGAGGTGCACCACGGACCGCGTTCCCAGGCGGGCGCGATCGCCCATCTGCCGGTGCCGGGCGGCACCGAGCCCTGCGACTGCGGGCGGGTCGGCTGCCTCCAAGTCGAGCTGAGCGAGCGGACGTTGTGCCGTCGAGCCCGGCGGGCGGGGATCACCGAGGGTGTGAACCCGATGCATGTGGTCGCGGCGGCGGCCGCGGGCGACCCCGGGGCGGTACGGCTGCTGGTGGAGCGGGCCGGGGCTGTCGGGCGGGCGGCACGGCTGCTGCTCGATGTGCTGAACCCGGAGACGGTCGTGGTCACCGAGGTCGGTGTCCTGCACCGGGAGGACTGCCTCGCCGCGTTGCGCGAGGGGGTCGGAGACGAGCGTGCGGCCTCCGTGGTGCCGTCGAGTTTCCCCGATTCCGTGCTCGCCGTGGCAGGCGGTTCGGTGGCGCTCGACGTGCTTTACCGGGATCCACTGACCCTGTCACCTGAGCGGAATTAATTCAGAAACTCCGAATGTTGACAGGGACTCCGAATGACCGCGAGCATCGTGTTCATGAGCCCGAACCTGCACTGTCGCGCCCTTTGTTGCTGACACGTTGCCCCGTGTGACGCGCTCATTTCCCCTGCATGAACGCATTTCTTCGTGACTTTCCCATGCACTGATCCATGGAGTCTTCCCATGCCGTATTCCCGCACGTCCGGTATCGACCGGCGGCTGTTCCTCTCCTCGGTCCTCGGTGCCGCGGCCGGTGTCGCCGGTCTCAGCGGCTGCGCCGGCAGCAGTGCCGCCGCCGACAGCGAGGACGCCCTGTCCGCCCCGATCGCCGCCAAGGTCCCGGCCGGTACGAGTCTGAAGATCGCCTCGTATTCCGGCACCCAGCAACTCCAGTTGAGACTCGGCAAGCTGGGCGAGTTGCCGTTCAAGGTGACCGACTGGCCCAATATCAGCGCCGGGCCCGATGTCATCAACGCCTTCCGGTCCGGCTCCCTTGATATCGCCAACAACGCGGGAATCCCGCCGATCCAGTCGCACTTCCAGGGCTACGACGCGAAAATCGTCGCGATCAACATCACCCGCAAACCGAACTACCTGTTCGCCACCAAGCCCGGCAGCGACATCCGCGCGGTCGAGGATTTCAAGGGGAAGAAGCTCGCGTTCTCACAGGGGCAGGCCCAGGGGGTCGTTCTGCTGCGGGCGTTGAAGAAGGCCGGGCTCTCCTACGACGAGGTGAAGCTCGTCCCGCTGACCAGCAACCAGTTCTTCACGGCCCTGCAGTCCGGCCAGGTGGACGTGGCGCCGCTCGCCAACAGCCAGGCGCCCGCCTATCTCCAGCAGTACGAGGCCAAGGGCGCCCACGCCATCACCACCGACGTGGTCGACCTGCTCAACCTGCTCTGGGCGCCCACCTCGGTGCTGGGCGACCCCGCGAAGGCCGCCGCGATCGCCGCGTACATCCCCTACTGGGCCAAGGGCCAGGTGTGGACGTACGAGAACCCCGACATCTGGAACGAGGAGTTCTACGTGAAGACGCAGAACCTGACCCTCCCGCAGGCGAAAGCGGTCACCGCGCTCGCCAACAAGCCGCTGTTCCCGCCGAGTTGGGACGAGGCGATCAAGTGGGAGCAGGAGACCGCGGATCTGCTTGCGGAGGGCGGCTTCGTGAAGAAGTTCGACGTGGGCGAGCTCTTCGACCACCGCTTCGAGGGCATCGCGGCGAAGTCCGTGGCCGCGGAGTACCGGAGGTGAGCGCCGTGACCACCACCGCGGCCGCCCCAGCCGTGGTCGCCGAGGACGCTTCCCGGGTCCGCAGGCGCCGCCGGCTCTCCCCCGGCAGGCGGCTGCCCGCCGCCCGGCTCACCGGACCGGTCCTGTTCCTCGCCCTGTGGGCCGCCGCGTCCGCCGCCGGACAGCTCGACCCGGCCGCGATCCCGGCGCCCTGGACGGTGGTGAGGACGGGCGCCCATCTGTGGACCGAGGGAACCCTGACCACCGACATCCTGACCTCGCTCCAGCGGGCCGCGACCGGATTCGCGATCGGGCTGGTCGCCGGTGTCCTGCTGGCCCTGGCCTCCGGCCTCAGCCGGGTCGGCGAGGCGCTGATCGACGGGACGGTGAGCCTCAACCGGGCGATCCCGACCCTCGGTCTGATCCCGCTGTTCATCCTCTGGCTGGGCATCGGCGAGGCCTTCAAGGTCGCCATCATCGCGATCGTCGTCTACATCCCGATCTATCTGAACACCCATGCCGCGCTGTCCGGCATCGACAACCGCTTCGTCGAACTCGCCGAGGTGCAGGGCCTGTCGAGGTTCGCCTTCGTGCGGCAGATCGTCGTCCCCGGCGCGCTGCCCGGATTCTTCGTGGGACTCCGGCTCGGCGTCACCGGCTCCTGGCTGGGCCTGGTCGTCCTGGAGCAGATCAACGCCACCAGCGGACTCGGCTACATGATGTTCCAGGCCCAGAACTACGGCCAGAGCGATGTGATCCTCGTCGGTCTCGTCGTCTACGGCGTCTTCGGCCTGGTCTCCGACAGCGCGGTCCGTCTCATCGAACGGAGGGTGCTGTCATGGCGGCGCACACTGAGCAGCTGACCCGGCCCGCGGTCCGACTCCGGGGGCTCACCCGGTCGTTCGACGGGCGCACGGTCCTCGACGGCATCGACCTCGACATCCCGGCCGGGCAGTTCGTGGCCCTGCTCGGGCACAGCGGCTCCGGAAAGAGCACGCTGCTGCGGGCGGTGGCGGGGCTGGACCACGAGGTGGTGGGGAGCGGGCAACTCGCCGCTCCCGAGCGGGTGTCGGTGGTCTTCCAGGACTCGCGGCTGCTGCCCTGGCGGCGGGTGCTGGACAACGTCCTCCTCGGCACGGACGGCGAGGAAAGGGGCCGCGAGGCGCTCGCCGAGGTGGGCCTGAAAGGCCGCGAACAGGCCTGGCCCAGCGAGCTCTCCGGCGGCGAGGCGCAGCGCGCCGCCCTGGCCCGCTCGCTGGTCCGGGAACCCGAACTCCTGCTGGCCGACGAGCCGTTCGGGGCGCTGGACGCACTGACACGCATCAGGATGCACACGTTGCTGCGTGAGCTGTGGAAGCGCCACCGGCCGTCCGTCCTGCTCGTCACCCACGACGTGGACGAGGCGATCGTGCTCGCGGACCGTGTGCTCGTACTCGAACAGGGCCGTATCGGCCTCGACCTGACCCTGGACCGCCCGCACCCGCGTTCGTACCGGGGCCCCCTGCTGGGCGAGTACCGGGAGCGGCTGCTGGCCGCGCTCGGTGTGACGGAGGACCACGCATGACCAACAGACAGCTTCACCTGAACGCGTTCCTGATGAACACCGGCCACCACGAGGCCTCCTGGCGGCTCCCGGAGAGCGACCCGTTCGCGCACGTCGAGCTCGACCACTTCGTGCACCTCGCCCGGATCGCCGAGCGCGGCACCTTCGACTCGCTCTTCCTGGCCGACGGACCGCAGCTGTGGAGCAACCTCGCACAGCGGCCCGCCGGCGCCCTGGAGCCGCTCACCCTGCTGACCGCGCTGGCGACGGCCACCGAGCACATCGGGCTGATCGCGACCGCCTCCACGTCCTACAACTCGCCCTACAACCTGGCCCGCAAGTTCGCCTCGCTCGACATCATCAGCGGGGGCCGGGCGGGCTGGAACATCGTCACCACCGCGGGCAGGGAGGCCGCGCGGAACTTCGGTCTTGAGCACGAGCCCGCGCACGCGGACCGCTATGCCCGGGCCGCCGAGTTCCTCGACGTGGCCCTCAAGCTCTGGGACAGCTGGGAGGACGACGCGATCGTCGGCGACAAGGCCGCCGGCGTCTGGGGCGACGACACGAAGATCCACCCGCCCCGCCACCAGGGGACGTACTTCAGCGTCGAGGGCGCGCTCAACGTGCCCCGCACACCCCAGGGTTACCCCCTGCTGGTGCAGGCGGGCTCCAGTGAGGACGGCAAGGAGTTCGCGGCCCGGTACGCCGAGGCGGTGTTCACCGCCCAGCAGACCATCGAGGACGCGCGGGCCTTCTACGCCGATCTCAAGTCCCGTACCGTCGCGGCCGGTCGCGACCCCGAGCACATCAAGGTGCTCCCCGGCATCGTCCCGGTCATCGGCGCCACGGAGACCGAGGCGCTCGCCAAGGAGCGGGAACTGGAGGACCACATCGTGCACCGGCACGGTGTGGCCAACCTGGAGCGGCTGCTGCAACTCCCCCTTGGCACCCTGGAGTTGGACCGCGAACTTCCCTCCGATCTGCCGCCCGAGTCCGCCATCGAGGGCGCCAGGAGCCGCTACACGCTGGTCGTGGAGCTGGCCCGGCGCGACCGTCTCACCGTGCGGCAGCTGATCGGCCGGCTCGGCGGCGGGCGCGGCCATCTCACCTTCGCCGGTACGTCCGAGCAGGTCGCGGACGCCATCGAGACCTGGTTCACGCAGGGTGCCGCCGACGGCTTCAACATCATGCCCGCGGTGCTGCCGTCCGGCCTCGACGCCTTCGTCGACCACGTCGTCCCGATCCTGCGCACCCGCGGCCTGCTCCGCGCGGAATACGGCCCCCGCCGGACCCTGCGGGAGCGCTACGGCCTCCCCCGCCCCGTGAACCAGTACGTCCAGCCCGTCCACGCCTAGGAAGGACCCCCGCACATGTCCGGTATCGAGATCCGCAAGGTCACCGCGAACATCGGCGCCCACATCTCCGGCGTCGACCTCTCCAGGCCCCTCGACGAGGAGACGGCCACCGCCCTCCGGGACGCCCTCAACGTCCACAAGGCGCTGGTCTTCAGCGACGTGAACCTCGACGACGAGGGCCAGCAGGCCTTCGCCCGGCACTTCGGCGAGCTCACCACGGCCCACCCGACCGTGCCCGCCGTGGACGGCGCCCCGAACGTCCTGCCCGTCGACAGCGAGGGCGGCCAGGCCGCCAACAACTGGCACACCGACGTCACGTTCGTCCTCAACCCGCCGCAGGCCAGCACCCTGCGCAGCCTGACGATCCCGCCGTACGGGGGCGAGACGCTGATCGCCAACTCGGCGGCGGCCTACCGGGATCTGCCGGAGCCGCTCAGGCGCCTCGCCGACGACCTGTGGGCCGAGCACACAAACGACTACGACTACGCCGTGCCGGAGGAGACCCTGGACGAGCAACAGGCCGCCCGACGCGCGCAGTTCACCTCGATCAAGTACCGCACGGCCCACCCCGTGGTCCGGGTGCACCCCCTGACCGGTGAACGCGGGCTGTTCATCGGCGGGTTCGCGCAGCGGATCGTGGGCCTGTCGACGGGCGAGTCACGCAAGGTCCTCGACCTGCTCCAGGCGTATGTGACCCGCCCGGAGAACCTGCTGCGCCACCGCTGGTCCGAGAACCAGCTCGTCCTCTTCGACAACCGCATCACCCAGCACTACGCCGTCGACAACTACGACGGTCTGCCGCGCCGCCTGCACCGGGTGACCGTCGCCGGGGACGTCCCGGTGGGCATCGAGGGCAAGGAGAGCTACGTGATCCAGGGCGACGCCTCGCACTACACGGCCGTAGCGGCGTAGTCACAGCGGGTTCCGCGGACGTCCGCATGCTGGGCGGTCTCCCCTCTGACCTGGGGAGACCGCCCAGACTGTGGGCGTTTTTGCCGTCTCACGCACTGGACGAACCACGCCCATGCCCAGCACCACCGTCACGACTCCACAAGAGTCCGACGCCTCCCTGTCCCACGGTCTCAAGCAGCGCCATCTGTCGATGATCGCCCTCGGCGGGGTCATCGGCGCCGGTCTGTTCGTCGGTTCCGGCGCGGGGATCGCCGCCGCCGGGCCGTCGATCGTCCTCGCCTACACGCTCTCCGGCCTCCTTGTGATGCTGGTGATGCGGATGCTCGGCGAGATGTCGGCCGCGCACCCCTCCTCCGGTTCCTTCTCCGCGCACGCCGAGCGCGCGATCGGTCCCTGGGCGGGCTTCACCGCCGGCTGGTCGTTCTGGGTCCTGCTCTGCACGGCCGTGGGCCTGGAGGGCATCGGCGCCGCGAAGATCGTGACCGGCTGGCTCCCGGGCACCCCCGAATGGGCCTGGGTGGCGCTGTTCATACTGGTCTTCTGCGTCACGAACCTGGCCGCGGTGAAGAACTTCGGCGAGTTCGAGTTCTGGTTCGCGGCCCTGAAGGTCGGCGCGATCGGCCTGTTCCTGATCCTCGGGGTGCTGGCGATCGCCGGTGTCCTGCCCGGCACCGACTCCCCCGGCACCGCGAACCTGACGGACTTCTTCCCGGGCGGCGGCGAGGGCCTGGTCGTCGGTCTGCTCGCCTCCGTCTTCGCGTACGGCGGTCTGGAGACGGTCACCATCGCGGCCGCCGAGTCCGAGGACCCGGTGCGCGGGGTGGCGAGCGCGGTCCGTACGGCGATGTGGCGGATCGCCCTGTTCTACGTCGGCTCGATGGCGGTGATCGTCACCCTGGTCCCCTGGGACGCGAAGGCGGTCGTGGAGAAGGGCCCGTATATCGCCGCCCTCGACGAACTGGGCATCCCGGGCGCGGGTCAGATCATGAACGTCGTCGTGCTGGTCGCCCTGCTCTCGGCGATGAACGCCAACATCTACGGCTCCTCGCGCATCGCCTACTCCCTGGTCGAGCGCGGTCTGGGTCCGAGGGTCCTTGGCCGGGTGTCCGGCGGTGTCCCGCGGATCGCCGTCCTGGCCTCCTGTGGCTTCGGTTTCGGGTGTGTGGTGCTGAGCCACTGGCGCCCCGACGACGCGTTCTCCTGGCTCCTCAACATCATCGGCGCGGTCGTCCTGGTCGTCTGGGGCTTCGTCGCCGTCTCCCAGCTGCGCCTGCGCCGGGCCCGGACCTTTCCGCTCCTGACCTGGGTCGCGCTGGCGGGCATGGCGGCGATCCTCGTCCTGATGGCCCGGGAACCCGCCACCCGGGTGCAGCTGTACTCGACGGGCGCGATGACACTCGTCCTGGCAGGGGTCGGATACGCGCGACAGAAGCGCCTTTTTATTGCTAGCCTGTAGTTGCAATATACTTGCAATAAGGCGCCCGGCCTCGTGATCGTCTTCTCAACCTTCATGCGGGCGGGCGGAATGACGGAAGCCCCCGCGAGGACCTGACTCGCAGGGGCTTCCCAACTGTGGTCAGGCCTTTCGCCCCACACCACCGTGCTGGCCGATCGGCGCCGGTGCCGAGTCGCCGTCCGGGCGCCACAGCGGGACCGAGACCACGCCCGGGTCCACCAGCTCCAGACCCTCGAAGAACGCCTCGATCCTGTCGACCGGGCGCAGGAAGTAGGGGACCGCGCCGGTCTCGTTGTAGGCGTCCTGGGCCTGTTCGTAGTCCGGGTCGGTGCCGCGGGAGCCGTCGTTGACGCAGAGGTAGCTGCCGGAGGGCAGGCCGGCCACCAGGCGGCCGACCAGGTCACGGGCCAGGTCGTAGTCGGCGACATGGCCGAGGATGCCGCTGAGGATCAGGGCCGTGGGACGGGTGAGGTCGAGGGTCCGGGAGGCCGCGTCGAGGATCTTCTCCGGCTCGTAGAGGGTCAGGTCCTCGTACGCCGTCTCGCCCTGAGGAGTGGAGGTGAGCAGGGCGCGGGCGTGGGCCAGGACCAGCGGGTCGTTGTCGACGTAGACGATCTTCGATTCGGGGGCGCTGCGCTGGGCGACCTCGTGGGTGTTGTCGACCGTGGGCAGTCCGGTGCCGACGTCCAGGAACTGGCGGATGCCCGCCTCCTCGACCAGGTACCGGATGCTGCGGCCGAGAAAGGCCCGGCTGCTGCGGGCGATCGTGACGATGCCGGGGAAGACGGCGGTGTAGGCATCGCCGGCCTCCTCGTCGACGGGGTAGTTGTCCTTGCCGCCGAGCCAGTAGTTCCAGATCCGGGCCGAATGCGGCACCGAGGTGTCGATCTCCGTCATGGTCCTATCGTGCTACGACCGGTCCGGCTCGCACGGCACATTGAGCGAGAGAAGTGCGGCGGATCCCTCCTTGTCGAGGCGGAGTTCGGTGATCGCCGCGTTGCGCAACCGCGGGAACACTCTGCGGTACTCCCGGGCCGGGATCGACAGCAGCGAGCACAGGACCAGCCGCAGCAGGGTGTTGTGGGCGACGACCAGGACGCGCTCGCCGGGGTGGGCGGCGGCGATACGGCGGAGCGCCCGCGTGCCCCGGGCGGCGGCCGCCGTCGGGTCCTCCGCGCCAGGGAAGGGATATGTCACCGGGTCCGCCCGGAAGGCCTCGGCCGCGTCGGGCACCTCCGCCGCGAACTCCGCGAGGGTACGGCCCTCCACCACCCCGAAATCGCACTCCCTGAGCCCGGGTTCGCGGTGCGCGGTGACTCCCAGGGCACGGCAGGCCGGGTCTGCGGTGGCGACCGCCCGCGAGAGGGGGGACGTCCAGACCGCGTCGGGACGGTGTACGGCGGCCCACCGCCCGAGCGCCTCCGCCTGGGCCCGCCCCTCGTCGGTGAGCCCGATGTCGCTCACGCCCGCGTAACGGTTCTCGGCGTGCCAGATCGTCTGCCCGTGCCGGGCCAGCAGCAGGGTCGTGCTCGTGCTCATCGCGTAGTCCCGTCGGTAGGTGCGGCGCCGTCGTGGCTGGTCGCGCACGCGCGGCGGTAGCCGCACATTCAGTACTGCCCAGCGCCCCTGGGTGGGGGGTGGCACAGGTTGGTGTCCCCGTTCAGCCGACTGTGCGCGTGCGCCGCGACCGGGGCCGGGAGCCAGCCGCGGCTCGTGAGTTCGTCGACGAGACGGGCGTACGGCTCGGCGAAGAGTGCTGTGCGGTCTGGGCGTGGTTCCAGGATCGTGTGGATGCGGACCATGCGTTCGGCGATGTCAGGCAAGAGCTCCCCGGTGACGCCGTGGGCCGCCAACGCGGCCATTCCCAGGGCCGGTTCGGGCTGTTCGGGGACGCGGGCCGGGCGGGCGAGGATGTCGGCGCGGAGCTGGTTCCAGTACGGGCTGCGGGCGGCGCCGCCGGTGAAGGTGAGGGGTCCGTCGAGGGGTGCGCCCAGGTGGTGCAGGTAGTCCAGGCACAGGCGCTCCGCGAATCCGACGCCCTGGAGGATCCCGGCCCAGCGGTCGGCGTCGTCGGCGGGGGTGCCGAGGAGGACGGCGGTGGCGTCCGGGGCCAGGAAGGGGAAACGCTCCCCCGGTGACACCAGCGGGTAGGTGACCGTGCCGGACGGCTCGAAGGCGGCCGCCCGCTCGTCCATCGCCGCGGGGTCGGTGACCGCCGGGAGCGCGCCCGCGCCCACGCTCGACGCCCCGCCGGGCAGCCATGTCCCGCCCGGCGCACGGTGGTTGTAGACCACGCCGGTGGGGTCCGGGACCGGCTCGGGGGCGGCCCCCTTGAGCACCAGGGTGGTGCCGAGCACCGAGTTCCAGGAGCCGTGCCGCAGGGCGCCCGCCGCGATCTGGGCCGCGCAGCCGTCGGTCATCCCCGCGATCACCGGAGTGCCGGCGGGGATACCGGTGGCCTCGGCGGCGGCCGGGCAGACCTCGCCGAGCCGGGTGCCGGGAGGTACGACGTCGGGCAGCGCCTCGCCGAGGAGATCAAGGGCGACTTCAGGCCAAGCGGCCCGCTCAAGGTCGTAGCCGGTCTTCAGGGCGTGACTGGAGTCGGCGGCGGCCCGGGTGCCGATGAGCCGAGTGACGATCGCGTCGGGCTGGTGGGCCAGGCGCAGGCCGGACGGGAGCGGGCTGTTCCGACGCAGGCCGGGGCCGGGCTGCCTGCCCGCGAGCCCGCCGCTGTCAGCCCCCTGGCCACTGCACGCTCCCCCACCACCGAACGGCCGGCCGGAACCCGGCCTTCCCTCGTGCTCCCGCGCCAGCCACAGCGCCTTCGGCAGTGCCCACGTGTCCTGGACCGTGAGGCCCGCCTCCCGCAGCCACGCCGCCTCACCCGCCGCGCGTCCGTCGTCGTACATCAGGGCGGGACTCACCGGGCGCCCCTCCCCGTCCGTCAGCAGGACCGTCCCGGACGTCCCGCACACCGCGAGCCCCCCGAGCCGTACGCCCATCGGAGTGGTGAGCGCGGCCCGGGACGCCGTACGGACCGCCTCCCACCACTCCCCCGGATCCTGCTCGTGCCGCACACCCTCGCGTCGGCCGCCGAGCGGGGCGGAACCCCGGCCCAGCACGGTTCCGTCGGCCGTGACCACCAGCGCGCGCACACTCTGCGTGCCGAGGTCGATCCCCAGCCACGCCGTCTCGATCTCGTCCGTCATCTCTGTCATCGGGGCCTCCCACCCGCACGGGGTCTATGCGTACCCCGGACAGGCAGCTCAACATCGTGTGAGTGAAGCGACGACTCGGAGGTCGACGATGACCCAGAGGACCGATCCCGTACGTGTCGTGGCGGCCGGTGACCACTTCGTGCTGCCAGGGCTGATCGCCGGGGCCGTCGAGGCCGAGCTGGGCGACATCGCCGTACGGACGACGGAGTTGACACTCGGCTGGCCCCTCGAACCCTTCGGGCCCGTCTCGGAGGTGACGGAGGCGAGCGACGCCGAGGACGAACTGATCGAGGCGCTGGACGGCGCGGAGGTCCTTGTCACCCAGATGGGCCCGGTCACCGAGCGGGTACTGAACGCCGCCGACGACCTGCGGCTCGTGGTCGTCTGCCGGGGCGGGCCGGTCAACGTGAACCTCGACGCGGCCAAGGCCCGGGACGTCCGCGTGTGCTTCGCGCCAGGACGCAACGCCGCCGCCACCGCCGAGTTCACCGTCGGCACACTGCTCGCCGCCCTGCGCCGCATCCCCCAGGCCCACGACCTCCTCGCCGGACAGGGCAGTTGGGAGGGCGGCGCCGCCTACTACACGTACGAGCACAGCGGCCTGGAGCTGGAGGACCTGCCCGTCGGACTCGTCGGCTACGGCGCCGTCGGCAGCCGGGTCGCGCGCGTGCTGTGCGCCTTCGGCGCGCAGGTCATGGTGTACGACCCCTATGTGCGCGGCGAGATCCACGGCCTGCGCGTGACCTCCCTGGACCAGCTCCTCACCCGCTCCCGGGTGATCACTCTGCACGCCCGTCTCACCTCCGAGACCCGCGGCCTGATCGGCGCCCGCGAGCTGGCCCTGCTGCCTCAGGGGGCGGTCTTGGTGAACGTCGCCCGCGGACCGCTCATCGACGAGTCCGCCCTGTGCGACGCCCTGGAGAGCGGCCGGCTGTCGGCGGCGGCCCTCGACACCTACGAGCACGAGCCGCTGCCCGCGGACTCCCGGCTGCACGCCCTGGCCGACCGGGTCGTCCTCACCCCGCACCTCGGCGGGGCGAGCCGCGCGGTGGCCGAGAAGGCGGCGAGGATCGCGGCGGAGGAGGTGGGCCGCTGGGCGCGGGGGGAGCGGTTGGCGCACTGCTTGACGTGACCTAGGCCCTAGGAGGGATTTCTTCATGTACGTCGGTATCGATGTGGGCACGTCCGTCGTCAAGGCCGCCGCCTTCGACGGCGAGGGCCGTCAACTGGCCGTCGAGTCACGCCCGGTGGAGCTCTCCCTGCACGGCGGATTCGTCGAGCAGGACATGGAGGAGGTGTACGGCGCGGTCGTCGAGGTCCTCGGCAAGCTGACCGGGCGGGTGCCGGAGCCGGTGGAGCTGGCCGGGCTGACCGGGCAGGGCGACGGGGTGTGGCTGGTCGACGCGGAAGGGCGGCCGGTGCGGTCCGCGGTGTCCTGGATGGACGGGCGGGCACACGAACTCCTCGACCAGTGGCTGGCGGACGGCACCTTCGAGACGGTGTTCCGGCGGACCGGCGGCGCGATGTTCCCCGGCTCACCGGGTCCGCTGCTGGCCTGGCTCGACCGGTACGAACCGAAGTCCCTGAATGCCGCCGCCGCGGCCGTGTACTGCAAGGACATGGTCTTCCAGCGGCTGACGGGTGCGGTGCGGGCGGCCACGGACGTGTCGGACGCGTCGATGCCGTTCCTCGATCCGCGGACGAGGTCGTACGACAACCGGGTGGTGGAGCTGCTGGGGCTCACCCGTCGCCGACGGCTGCTGCCCGCCGTCGAGGACCGGATCGCCACGGGTTCGGCACGGGGCGAAGGGCTGCCGTCCGGGACCCGGCTCTCGAACGGGCCGTACGATCTGCCGGCCTGTGCGCTGGGGGCGGGGGTGACCGCGCCGGGGGACGGGCTCCTCATCGTCGGTACATGTCTGGCGGCGCTGGTCGCCACGACCGAGCTCGACCTGAGCGGTGAGCCGGCCGGGCTGTACATCTCCACCGACCGGCACGGGCATCGGCTGCGGGCGATGCCGGCGATGGTCGGTACCGCCGCGCTGGACTGGGTGCTGTCGACCACGGGCGTCACGCATGCGGAGGTGGACGGCCTGCTGGCGTCGACCCCGCCGGGGGCGCACGGGGTGCGGGTGCTGCCGTACTTCGCTCCCTCCGGGGAGCGGGCTCCGTTTGTCGAGCCCCATCTGCGGGCCGAGCTCAGTGGGGTCTCGCTGGAGACGACGCCTGCCGATCTGATCCGGGCGACCTGTGAGGGGATCGGGTACGCGGCCCGGCACTGTCTGGAGGCGGCGGGGCTGACGGGCGCTCTCGCGGTGTGCGGCGGGGGGACCCGGAGTCCGGCCTGGATGCGGTTGCTGGCCGATGTGCTCGGGCGGCCGCTCAAGGTGGTTGAGGGGGAGGTGGGGGCTCGGGGGGCGGTGTTGGCTGCCGCTGAGCGGTACGGGGTTTCGCTGGATGCGGGGGGCTGGACCGAACCCACGGCGATCGTTGAGCCGGATGCGGGGCGTTCCGCGTACTACGCCAAGGGGTTCCAAGAGCATTTGGTTCGGTTGGATGTGGCTCGGGGGAAGGCCGGACGTTAGCCGCGGGTTTCGTTGTGGCTGGTCGCGCCCACGCGGCGGAGCCGCATATCGATACAGCCCCGCGCCCCTAGGTGGGTGGGAGTGCACGGTGTTCATGCGGTGCTCGAATTGTGGTGGGTCGCTTCAGGAGTTTCGGGCGCTCACCGACGAGGAGCAGAGGTTCGTACGGGAGCACAAGCCCAGGCATACCCGCCTGGGCTCGTACTACCGGTGTGCCCGTGAGGGCTGTCTTCGCTACCAGCGGCTCGGGGATCAGAAAGACGGGGGGTCCTTTCCCAAGCCCGAGAAGTGACTACAGGTTGCTGAAGTCCGGGCCCTTCGTACGGGTGCGCTTGATCTCGTAGAAGCCCGGGACCGAGGCGACCGCCAGGGTGCCGTCCCACAGCCTGGCCGCCTCCTCGCCCTTGGGGGCCGGGGTGACGACCGGGCCGAAGAAGGCGATCTGCTCTCCGTCGGCGCCGGGGACCGCGATGACCGGGGTGCCGACGTCCTGGCCGACCTTGTCGATGCCCTCCTTGTGGGAGGCCCGCAGTTCGGCGTCGAACTCGAAGTCCTTCTGATCGAAGTAGTCGATCAGGTCGGCGGGCAGGCCGACGTCCGCCAGGGCGCCTTCGACGGCCTCGCGCGTCGGGCCCTGTCCCTCGTTGTGGATACGGGTGCCGAGTGCGGTGTACAGCGGGCCGAGGATGTCGGAGCCGTGCTTCTGCCAGGCCGCGGTGACCACCCGGATCGGCTGCCAGGCCTTGGTCTCCAGCAGCTCGCGGTACTGCTCGGGCAGCTCGTCGATCTTCGGCTCGTTGAGCACCGCCAGGCTCATGATGTGCCAGCGCACCTCGATGTCCCGGACCTTCTCCACCTCCAGGACCCAGCGGGAGGTCATCCAGGCCCAGGGGCACAGCGGGTCGAACCAGAAGTCGACGGGGGTCTTTCCGGAGGCGCTCACGGTCTCGGACATGGGTCTCCTAGATAAGGGTTCGTTTCAAGGGACAACACCGCTCGTCGCCCACCCCATTCCCGGCTGACCGATGTCAGGGGCACATGGCAGGATCGGGCCTGTCCGCATGCTGAACACCATCCGAGGGAGCATCGCCCGTGCCCGGTGAGAATCTGTCCCGTGACGAGGCCCGGGAGCGGGCCGCCCTGCTGTCCGTCGACGGGTACGACGTGTCCCTCGACCTGCGCTCGGCGGTCGGCGACCAGACCGGGGACGGCCCGCGCACCTTCCGGTCCGTGACCACGATCCGCTTCCGGTGCAACGAACCGGGGGCGTCGAGCTTCGCGGACCTGATCGCCCCGAGCGTCACGGCGGTCTCGCTCAACGGCCGGGACCTCGACCCGGGTGAGGTCTTCGACGGTTCCCGGATCGCCCTGGAGGACCTCGCCGCCGACAACGAACTGATCGTCGACGCCCAGTGCGCCTACTCCCGCACCGGTGAGGGCATGCACCGCTTCGTCGACCCCGAGGACGGCGAGGTCTACCTCTACACGCAGTACGAGCCGGCCGACTCCCGCCGCGTCTTCGCGAACTTCGAGCAGCCGGACCTCAAGGCGCCCTTCCGCTTCGAGGTGCGGGCGCCCCAGGGCTGGACGGTGTGGAGCAACGGGGTCGGGGACCTGGCCGACGGGGTCTGGCGGTTCGCGGAGACGAAGCCGATCTCGACGTACATCACGTGTGTGGTGGCGGGGCCCTACCACTACGTCACGGACTCCTACTCACGTGATCTGGGCGACGGCACGACCCTGGAGATCCCGCTCGGCGCCCTGTGCCGCAAGGGGCTCGCCCCCTACTTCGACTCCGACGACGTCTTCCTCGTCACCAAGCAGGGCCTGGACTTCTTCCACGAGCACTTCGACTACCCGTACCCCTTCGGGAAGTACGACCAGGCGTTCGTGCCCGAGTACAACCTCGGGGCGATGGAGAACCCGGGGCTCGTCACCTTCCGCGAGGAGTTCATCTTCCGGGGCAAGGTGACGCGGGCGTCGTACGAGGGCCGGGCCAACGTCATCCTGCACGAGATGGCGCACATGTGGTTCGGCGACCTGGTCACCATGGTGTGGTGGGACGACCTGTGGCTGAAGGAGTCCTTCGCGGACTTCATGGGCACCTTCGCCAACGTCGGCGCAACCCGCTTCAAGGACGCCTGGATCACCTTCGCCAACCGCCGCAAGGCCTGGGCCTACCGCGCCGACCAGCTGCCCTCCACGCACCCCATCACCGCCGACATCCGCGACCTCCAGGACGCCAAGCTCAACTTCGACGGCATCACGTACGCGAAGGGGGCCTCGGTCCTCAAGCAGCTCGTCGCGTACGTCGGCCAGGACGCGTTCCTGGAGGGCGCGCGGCGCTACTTCAAGCGGCACGCGTACGGCAACACACGCCTCGGCGATCTGCTGTCGGTCCTTGAGGAGACCAGCGGGCGGGACATGGGCGCGTGGGCGCGGTCCTGGCTCCAGACGGCCGGTGTCAACTCCCTCACCCCACAGGTGCTGTTGAGCGCCGAGGGGCGGGTCGACGAGCTGGCGGTCGTGCAGGAGGCGGCCGAGTCGCACCCCGAACTGCGGCCGCACCGGGTGGCGGTGGGGCTGTACCGCCGTACGCCCGAAGGGGCTCTGGAGCGGTACGCGCGCGCCGAGGCCGACGTCGACGGGCCGCGTACGGTCGTGGCGGAGCTCGCCGGTGCCGAGGCCCCGGAGCTCGTGCTCGTCAACGACGACGATCTGACGTACTGCAAGACCCGCTTCGACGCGGGCTCTTTGGAGACCCTGAAGGCGGGGCTCGGCGACCTCACCGACCCGCTCGCGCGCGCCCTGTGCTGGTCGGCGCTGTGGAACATGACGCGGGACGCGCTGCTCCCGGCCAGGGAGTTCATGGACATCGTGCTGCGCTTCGCGGGCCGCGAGTCCGACATCGGCGTCCTGCAGATGCTGCACGCCTGGGCCGAGTCGGCGGTCGTGCACTACGCGGCGCCCGATTGGCGGGACGAGGGTGCGGGGCTGCTCGCCGAGGGCGCCGAGCGGGAGCTGCTCGCCGCCGAGCCGGGCAGCGAGCAGCAGCTGGCGTGGGCGCGGTTCTTCGCGCGGACGGCCGAGGACCCGGGCGGTTTCGAGCTGTTGCAGGGCCTGCTGGACGGCACCTCGGCCATCGACGGGCTGGACGTCGACCAGGAGCTGCGGTGGGCGTTCCTTCAGCCGCTGACCGCGTGGGGGGTCGCCGACGAGAAGGCGCTGGCCGCCGAACTCGCCCGCGACGACACCGCGTCCGGCAAGCGCCACCAGGTCCGGTGTCTGGCCTCCCGTCCGTCCGAGGCGGTGAAGGCGCAGGCGTGGGCGCAGGTCGTGGAGTCGGACACGCTCTCCAACGCCCTGGCCGAGGCGACGATCTCGGGCTTCAACCAGCCGTCCCAGCGGAACCTGCTGGCGCCGTACACGGAGAAGTACTTCGCGGTGATCGAGCGGGTCTGGCAGGACCGTTCGATCCAGATCGCGATGAACATCGTCTCGGGGCTGTTCCCCTCCCTGCGGGACTCGCGGGCCACGCTGGACGCGGCCGACGCCTGGCTCGCGGCGCACGAGGACGCGGCGCCGGCGCTGCGGAGGCTGGTGCTTGAGGGGCGGGACGATCTGGCGCGGGCGCTGCGAGGGCAGGCGTGCGATGCCGGGACCGTCAACCACGAGTGACTTTGGCCTGAGCCTGGGCGTACGAGGGCCGTTACGAAATACGTTCCACGGCAGCCGTAACCCCTGGTCCCCACCCGAATGGACCAGGGGTTTTCGCTCCCTACTCGGCACCCGAACACCCGTCCTTTAGTGCCATCTTGTCCGTGTTTGTCGACGGACGTGTAACAGCGGTTAGGAGGCGGATCAGGTGCGGGAAGCTCCGCTGCATGAACCACAACACCCCGGTCCCCCCGCTCTCCCCCCGCCCCCTGCGTCACCTCTCCGAGGTGCACCGCCGTCTCGTGACGGCCGCCCATCTCCGTACGCAGGGCGTCTCGGCCGCCGAAGCGAGCGAGCAGTGCAGGGCCGGCGGCCCCTGGCAGCAGATCCTCCCGGGGGTCTTCCTGCTCCACCCGGGACCGCCGACCAGCGAGGAGCGGCTGCACGCGGTGCTGATGTACGCGGCACGGGAGCGCGGCACCGGGGTCCCGGCACAGCCGGGCGCGCAGGAGCACCGCCCGGTCTACGCGGAGGCGATGATCACGGGCCTCGCGGCACTCACGCTGTACGGCTTCAGTTCGACCCCGCCCCTGCTCTCCATCGACCGGATCGACGTCCTGGTCCCGAGGCTCCGCCGACTGCGCTCGACCGGCTACGCCCGGGTCGTCCGCACATCGTCGCTCCCCGCGCCCGAGCAGGTCACCGGCGTCCCGGTCGCCCCGGTCCCGCGCGCCCTCGCCGACGCGGTCACGGAACTGACGGACGCGGGCGCGGTGCGCCGACTGCTGACGGAGGCGGTGCGCGGCGGGCACTGCGAACCGGCCGCGGTCGTCCGGGAGTTGAACAACGCCAAGCTGCTGAGCCGCCCGCACGTGGTGGACGCCGTGGACTCGCTGCTCGCCGAGGGCCGGGCGATCGCGGAGGACCGCCTGTACCGCATGGTCCAGGAGTACGGCCTTCCGGACCCGGTCTGGAACGTCGACCTGCGACTCCCGGGCGGCCCCCACCTCGGCGGCCTGGACGCCTACTGGCCGGAGCAGGCGGTCGCGGTCGAGCTCGACACCCGGGCACCGCGCCAAGGCCATCGGGAGGACGACGACGCGCTCTGGTCGGAGTACGCCCGCAAGCGCGAGCACCTGGAGCGGCTCGGCATCACAGTCGTCCACATCACCCCGCGCAAGCTCCGGGACGCGATGGAGCAGCAGGCGGCGATCGTCCGTACGGCCCTGATGGCCTCCGGCGACCGAGATCCCGCAGCCTATGTCGTGGTGCTGCCCCGGTAGTCACGGGGCGGGATCAGGAGGGGAGAGGAGGGGCCTTCGGCACTGGGGAGCCGGGGTCCCTCCTCGGTGTGTACGCGCGGGTTCCAGAACGGATTCTCGTACGGCTGAAGCGTTCATGGCTCGCGGCGAGTACCGGTGCCAGGCCCGCCCGTGGGGCCGCCTCCCCCCAGGCGGAGGTGAGAGCGACGGCGTCGGAGGCGGCGGGAGGGACCCGCGCCGGGAGGGGAAGGTCGAGGTGGGTGCGGCCGGTTGAGCCGGTTTTAGCCCTTCTTCAGCACCAGCTCCGTGTTCCGGTCCCCCGAGGCGCCGCCCAGCTTGTCGCTCGAACCGGGGGCGTTGTAGGCCAGTTCGCGGTAGAGGGCGGCGAGGCCGGTCTGGGAGAGGTCGGTGAAGTCCGTGCGGTGCGGGGCCGCCGACTCGATCAGGGTGGTGAAGATCGAGACCGTGCCGTCCTTGTTGTCGACCAGCTCGATGACCCGGGCGAGGTGCGGGAAGTCGATGTGGGAGGCGGTGGAGATCTCCCAGAAGGAGCGGCCGTCGGGGGCCGAGTGGGCGGTGATCACATTGCGGTGGATGTGCCCGTTGACCCAGGCCAGGACGTTGCTGTGGCTGCCGAGGAGGGCGACGACCTCCTGGCCGTTGTGCCGCCGCTCGCCCGGGTGGGCCGGGTCGGGGCGGGTGTTGTCCATCGAGTCGCTGGTGTGGTGGCTGAAGACGACGACGTGGGAGTCCTTGTTCTCCCGCAACATCCGGTCCAGCCAGCGCAGCTGCTTGGTGCCGATGGACCCCTGGTAGTGGCCGCCCGGGTCGGTGGTGTCGAGGCTGATGCCGACGACGTCGTCGGCGATGCGGAAGCTGTAGTACTGGGTGCCCGCGTCGAGGTTGGCGGTGGAGTAGCCGTGGCCGACCGGGCCCACGCCCCGGTGCGCGGGGTCGAGGTGGGCCTTGAGGTAGTCGCGGGCGGTGTAGGGGGCGCGCCGCTCGTCGGGGGTGACCGAGCGCATGCTGCGGGCGTGCGCCTTGAGCAGGTCGCGGAAGGCGTGGCCCTGGGGGTCGTTGGCCTTCCTGATCATGTCCTGGAGCTTCTTCGACTCGGACGCCGGCAGCGACATCAGCTTCTTCCCGCCGACGGCGTACTCGGCGAGCCAGGAGTCGCCGTGGCCGTAGCAGCCCAGCGGCAGGCTGTCGTGGTTGCCGACCGTGGAGTACCAGGGGATGGAGAGGCCGGGGCTGTTCAACTCCCGGATGGCGGCGGCCAGATAGCCCTGAAGGTGCGGGAAGCCGAGCTGCTTGTCGGCGTCGCGGGTGGTGGAGTCGGGCTGCCAGTACTGCTTGAGGCCGCTGTTCTGGACGCCCTCGTAGTGGCGCGGGTCCCCGGAGTTGGGGGTGATCCGGCCGCCGCTCATGACGGTGAGGAACCAGTCCAGCTCGGTGCGCGAGTTGTTGTCCGTGTTGTCGCCGGTCGTCATGGCGAACTGGAGCGGGGCGCCGGTGACGGGGGCGCCGCGCAGGGCGTTGATCCGCTCGACGAGCGAGATGGCGCCGGGCACGGTCAGCGCCTCCTGGGGCCGCCAGGCGTGCACGTCGGTGGAGCGCAGGTACTCCAGGCGCATCGGGTGCTGGCTGTCCATCAGATGCAGGTCGGTGAGCTGCACGAACGCGGCCAGCGAGGTGCGTCGGCCGGCCCGCCCGGACTTCGGGGCGGCGAGTTCGGAGCGCACCTTGCGGCTCCAGCCGGGGCCGTCGCCGAGGCGCCGGTAGCCGGAGCTCGTGCGCGGGGCGGCGATGGAGGCGACGGTGGTGCCGCGGGTGTACGGGGCGAGCGGGGCCGCGGCCGGGGCGGCCTTGTGCAGGGACTGCACGGACTGGGCCACCGGTGCCTCGGCGGTGGCGGTCGCGGCCTGGCTGTCGGTGGGCCGCAGGGCGTAGCCGACGCCCACGGAGACGGCGGCCGCGCCTGCGGCGGCGAGGACGGTACGGCGGTGGACCCCCAGCGTGTCGCTGGCGACAGAGCGTATGCGCGACATGGCGCGATCTCCCCGAGTGCGAACTGCGTCGGCAGTGGTCGCGGGGTGATCGCGTTCGCGAACAACCCGCTCGCTCTGGATGCTTGGCACCGGGGATGACCTGCGCGTGAACGAGACGGCAACGCGCAACGCCGATCACCGTACGTCGATCTTGGCCCACCCTGCGCGTTCAGGAGCGCTCGTCGAACAGCCGGGGGGCGGTCACTCCGTGTTCATCTTCCGGGGTACGACACCTATTCCCTGGGCCGTCCGGTCACCGGGCGCTCCCGCCACAGCCGCAGTCCCTCGTCGACCAGCGGCACCCGGTTCAGCGCGGGTACCGCGTCCAGATCGTGCCACTGGGCCATGTCCGTGGAGCCGCCGACCTCGAAGCGCAGCTCGCCTCCGGTGACCTCGGCCGCGTACACGAGCCCCACGCCGTGGTGGTCGACCCTGCGGCCGAAGCGGCGGCGGAGCGTGTGCCGGCGGGTGCAGACACCGAGCAGGCCGGTGCCCTCGATGCGGTAGCCGGTCTCCTCCTCCACCTCGCGCAGCACGGTGTCATAGGGATCCTCGCCGTGCTCCATACCGCCGCCGGGCAGCGTCCACTCGGGCCGGCCGTCGTCGCCGATCCACCGGGCGAGCAGGAGCTGTCCGTCACGAACGCATATGGCGTAGGCCGCCACCCTCAACGTCTCGCGCATACGAGGAAGTTAGCCCGCCGACTCCGGATCGGCAGGTGAGTATGCGGGCGCGGACCAGCGCGGCGGACGCTCCGAGGGGTCTCCTCGGCCTCCCGTACACCGGGCACGGGTGTGTCCGGATCTCGCCGACTCTCCAAGGGCCCGTCGAGCGGCCGGAGTTGAGCTGCCCCGCCCTGGGTTCCGCCGGGCTCGCCGCCCGCGACCAGCGGCGCCGACGCTCGAAGGAGCTGCGACAACCGCGCGAAGGCGTCCCGGCATTACGCGCGCACCAGGGGCACCTGAGGGTCATCGAGGCGAATTGCCCGCTTCCTCACGCACCTTCACCGATGTCCCCAAAGGGCATCGCGGGTTTTCCCCATACACCCATATCGATTCGGTCAACTCTCCCTAAACATCCTTCCCATGCGTAAAGCTGTGCGGTCATCCGGGGTCTCATTCCGGATGACCGTGGCCAGGATCGATCGGTTCTGGTCACACGCCAGCTCGTTCCTTTACCTACAAGGGATGCCGATGACCCTCACCCCCCAGCGCGCTCCGATATCCGGCGCGAGACGTGTGGCGCGGACAGCCGCTGCCGCCGGTCTGGTCGCCGCGCTCTCCGCGGCGGGGCCGATACCCATGGCCTACTCCGCCGTCGCGGACGACGCCCCCGCCACGTCGGACCTGGGCCTGAAGTCCGCCGCCGAGAAGCTCGGTTCGGACGACGCCGACGCGCTCGCCGAGGCCAAGGCCGACGGCGACAAGACCATCACGCTGATGGTCGCCACCGCCCCCGGCAAGACCGAGCAGGTCGCCGAGGAGCTGGACGCGGTCAAGGGCGGCCTGGTGGGCCAGACCTACGACAAGCTCGGTTACGTCCGGGCCACCGTCCCCACCACGAAGGCCGACTCGGCCATCGCCGCCGCCGCGAAGCTCTCCTCCGTGCACGGCATCGACGTCAAGCAGGACATCCCGCTGGACGACCCCACGCCGAGCGCCGACACCGCGAAGGGCGCCGCGAACGCCGAGAACAAGGCCACGACGACCTACCCGGCGCCGAACAAGAACACCCCCGCCGAGAACCCGTACAACCCGTCCTTCGAGACGGGCGCCGTCGACTTCGTGAAGGACCACCCGAAGGCGGACGGCCGCGGTGTCACGATCGGCATCCTGGACTCCGGCGTCGACCTCGGCCACCCGGCCCTGCAGAAGACCACCACCGGTGAGCGGAAGATCGTCGACTGGGTGACGTCGACCGACCCGGTCTCCGACGGCGACGCCACCTGGCGACGGATGACCACCGCGGTCTCCGGCCCGAGCTTCACCTTCGACGGCCGCACCTGGACGGCGCCCGCCGGGTCGTACCAGGTCAACCTGTTCCGTGAGGCCGCCACCACGGGCGGCGACGCCGCCGGTGACGCGAACCGCGACGGCGACACCACCGACACCTGGGGCGTGCTGTACGACAAGGCCGCCGGGACCGTCCGGGTCGACCTGAACAACAACCAGGACTTCGGCGACGACACGCCGATGAAGCCGTACAAGGACGGCTACCAGGTCGGATACTTCGGCACGGACAACCCGTCGACCGATGTCGTCGAGCGCCAGCCGTTCGTCGTCGAGATCCGCAAGGACGTCGTCTACGACGCCGCTGGCAACAAGGCCGACTACGTCAACATCGGCGTCATAGAGTCCGAGCACGGCACGCACGTCGCCGGTATCACCGCCGCCAACGGCCTGTTCGGCGGCAAGATGAACGGCGCGGCCCCGGGCGCGAAGCTCGTCTCCTCCCGTGCCTGCACCTGGACCGGCGGCTGCACCAACGTGGCGCTGACCGAGGGCATGATCGACCTCGTCGTCAACCGCGGTGTCGACATCGTCAACATGTCGATCGGCGGCCTGCCGGCCCTGAACGACGGCAACAACGCGCGCGCCGAGCTCTACACGCGCCTCATCGACACCTACGGCGTCCAGCTGGTGATCTCCGCGGGCAACTCCGGCCCCGGCGCCAACACCATCGGCGACCCCGGCCTGGCCGACAAGGTCATCTCGGTCGGCGCGACCATCTCCAAGGCGACCTGGGCCGCCAACTACGGCTCCGCCGTGGAGAAGAAGTACGCGATGATGCCGTTCTCCTCGCGCGGTCCGCGTGAGGACGGCGGCTTCACGCCGACCCTGTCCGCCCCGGGCGCGGCCATCAACACCACGCAGACCTGGCTGCCGGGCTCCCCGGTCGCCGAGTCGGGCTACTCGCTGCCGGCCGGCTACTCGATGCTCCAGGGCACCTCGATGGCCTCCCCGCAGGCCACCGGCGCCTCCGCGCTGCTGCTGAGCGCCGCCAAGCAGAAGGGCATCGCCCTGACGCCGGCCACCCTGCGCACCGCCCTGACCTCGACCGCCGACCACATCAAGGGTGTGCAGGCGTACGAGGAGGGCGCGGGCCTCATCAACATCGTGGACGCCTGGGACTCCATCAAGGACGGCGCCACGGCCCACGAGTACACCGTGAAGGCGCCGGTCGACACCGCGATCGACCAGTTCCTGAAGACCCCGGGCTTCGGCACCGGCATCTACGACCGTGAGGGCGGCCTGAAGGCCGGCGTGAAGAAGTCGTACGAGGTCACCATCACCCGTACGTCCGGCGCCGACAAGGCGATCCGCCACGAGCTGCACCTGGAGAACAACGCCTCCGGCACCTTCTCCATCGTCGGTTCGGACGAGATCAAGCTGGGCCTGAACAAGCCGGTCACCGTCAAGATCGCCGCCAAGTCGCCGACCGCCGGCCTCAAGAGCGCGATCCTGGAGGTCGACGACCCGAAGACCGAGGGGATCGACAAGCAGATCCTCAACACGGTCGTGGTCTCCTCGCCGGTGAAGTACACCTACAGCGCGTCGAACACCGTGCAGCGCAACAGCACGCAGTCGTACTTCGTGACCGTGCCCGAGGGCGCCAAGTCGCTGGAGATCGCGATGAGCGGGCTGAAGGACAAGAGCCAGACCCGGTTCATCGCCATCCACCCCTACGGCGTCCCGGTCGACAACACCGGCACCCCGTACTGCTACAACAACTACCTCGACGGCAACGGCTGCAAGCCGGACGCCCGTTCCTACGCCGACCCGCAGGCCGGTGTCTGGGAGATCGAGGTCGAGTCGCGCCGCACCTCTCCGCTGCTCGACAACCCGTACAAGCTGGACGTCGCCGTCTACGGCGCGGCCTTCGACCCGGAGACCGTGACCGTTCCCGAGGCCAAGGTCGGCACCCCGGTCACCGCCTCCTGGAAGGTGACCAACAACCTCGCGGCGGTCGACGGCAAGCTGGTCGGCGGCCCGCTCGGTTCGTCCAGGACGGCCCGCCCGACGATCGCCGAGGGCGCCACCCAGACCACCACGGTCGAGGTGCCCGCGGGCGCCACGTCCCTCGACGTGGCCATCGGCAACGTCTCCGACGCCTCCGCCGACCTCGACCTGACGGTCTACGACGCCTCGGGCTCCGTGGTCGGTCAGTCCGCCGACGGCGACTCGGAGGAGGCCGTCTCGGTGGCGAACCCGGCCGCCGGCACGTACACCATCGAGGTCGCGGGCTACGCGGTCCCGGCCGGTTCCACGGCGTACGACTACCAGGACGTGTTCTTCTCCAGCGCCCTGGGCACCGTCACCGTCTCCGACGCGCCGGTCAAGCTCGCCACCGGCGCCTCGACGACCGTCTCCGGCAGCGTCACCGCCCTGGCGGCCGCCCCGGAGGGCCGTGAGTTCTTCGGCCAGGTCAGCCTCGTCAACGCGCGCGGCACGGTCGCGGGCGTCGGCAACGTGAAGATCGAGAAGGTCACGCCGTAACACTTCTCCGTACGGCGACAAGGGCCGGGCAGGCCCTGTGGGCGGGCGTCCGTGAGGGCGCCCGCCCTTTCTCGTGCCTCGGCCTTTCTCGTGCCTCAGCAGGACAGCGTGCGTGACTCGGGCAGCGAGGCGGTGACCCAGGCCCGCTCCCGGGCGATCTCCTTCTCCCCGAGGACCCAGTGATCGGGGCTCGGGGAACCCTCGGACACGCCGAACAGGACGCGGGTGCCCTTGGCAAGGGGCTCCGGAAGGTCGTACGCGCCGATCAAATAGGTGACGTCCGCGACGCCGACGGTCGGCTTGTAGTAGCGGCTCACATGCACGGTGACCTGGAGTTCCCCGGTGGCGGGGAGCTCCTTGACCACGGTGACCTCGCCCTCGGCGACCGTGGTGGCGCAGGCCAGGTAGACCGGGCTGCCGAAGCGGGCCCCGGATTCCGCCTTGGAGGAGCCCGAGTCGGCGCTGCTGGCCGAGTCGGAGCCGGCCGAGCCGCTGTGCCCGATCAGCCAGCCCATGCCCGTGACCACACCGGCGACGGCAGCCACGGCGAGGGTGCCGAAGGCGAGGGTGCGGGCGCGGCGGCGGGCCCGGGAGGGTCGTACGGGAACGGGTTTCGCGGCCGGTGCCGGCTCGGCCAGTGCCCCGCCGATGATCCCGAGCTGTTCCCTCAGCAGTGCGATGTCGGCCAGGGCCGAGCGGTGCTCGGCGAGGAAAGCCGGGTCGTCGGCGGCGCTCTCGGGCAGTGGTTCGTCGGTGATGGCGGCCATCAAGGCATCGAGACCGTCGTGTTCCGCGGTCATGTCACACCACCTCGTCCTCGTGCAGACGGGCGCGCAGGGCCCGGACCGCCGTGTGCAGGCGGCTCTTGACCGTGCCCTCAGGGACGCCCAGCTCCTGGGCGATCGAGCGCACCGGCAGATCGGCGAAGAACCGCAGCAGCAGGACCTGGCGCTGCTGGTCGGGCAGCTCGTCCAGGCCCTGCGCGACGGCGAGGGAGAGCACGCTGGTGTCCTCCCCCGAGGGGTGCTCGTGCTGCCTGAGCGAGGCCAGGCGCTCCCCCAGCCGCTCCTGGCGCTTCTTGGCCCGGTGCCAGTCCATGGCGAGGTTGGAGGCGACGACCGCGGCCCACGCGGACACGTCCCGCGGCGCCTCGTACCCCTTCGCCTCCCGCTCCAGCAACCGCAGGCGGACCTGCTGCACCCCGTCCGGCAGGTCCGCCTGCGGCACCCCGCCCAGCGCGAGCACCGCCCGCACCCGGCGTTCCTGCGCCGCGTCCAGAGGATCGTCGTCCTGCTGGACCCGGCGTGCCCTTCTGCGCAGCACAAGCCACCCCCCTCACCGCGTTTCCTCTACGACGCCGCAGCGCACGGAAACGTTCGGCGGATCCCCGGGAAATGCGTTCAGAGGCGTACGTCACACCCCCGAGCAGTCCATTCCTCGGGCATGGAGCGCAAAGAATTGGACAGGCGGACCCGGGTCGGCCGCATGATGGAAACGCCGCAGACACACAGCAACACGTGAGGGAGTCACCGTGAGGGTCGGAATCGTCGGAGCCACCGGACAGGTCGGCACGGTCATGCGCGGGATCCTCAAGGAGCGGAACTTCCCGGTCACGGAGCTGCGCCTGTTCGCCTCCGCGCGCTCGGCGGGCTCGGTCCTGGACGGCGTGACGGTGGAGGACGCGGCGACGGCCGACTACACCGGCCTGGACATCGTGCTGTTCTCGGCGGGTGGCGCGACCTCGAAGGCGCTGGCCGAGAAGGTCGCCTCGCAGGGCGCTGTAGTGATCGACAACTCCTCCGCCTGGCGCAAGGACCCCGAGGTCCCCCTCGTCGTCTCCGAGGTGAACCCGCACGCCATCGCGGACCGCCCCAAGGGGATCATCGCCAACCCGAACTGCACCACGATGGCCGCGATGCCGGTCCTGAAGGTGCTGGACACCGAGGCGGGCCTGGAGACGCTGATCGCCACCACGTACCAGGCGGTGTCCGGCTCCGGCCTCGCGGGCGTGGCGGAGCTGCACGGCCAAGTGCAGAAGGTCGCCGCCGACGCGGACAAGCTGACCCACGACGGCGGGGCGGTCGACTTCCCCGAGCCGCAGGTCTACAAGCGGCCCATCGCCTTCAATGTCCTGCCCTTCGCGGGCAACCTCGTCGAGGACGGCCTGAACGAGACCGACGAGGAGCAGAAGCTCCGCAACGAGTCCCGCAAGATCCTGGAGCTCCCCGAGCTGAAGGTCTCCGGCACCTGCGTCCGCGTCCCGGTCTTCTCCGGCCACTCCCTCCAGGTCAACGCCCGCTTCGCCCGCCCGATCTCCCCGGAGCGCGCGACGGAGATCCTGGCGGGCGCCCCCGGCGTCACCCTCTCGGACATCCCGACCCCCCTCCAGGCCGCCGGCCAGGACGCCTCCTTCGTCGGCCGCATCCGCCGCGACGAGACCGTCGACCACGGCCTCGCCCTGTTCATCTCCAACGACAACCTCCGCAAGGGCGCCGCGCTGAACGCGGTGCAGATCGCGGAGTTGGTGGCGGCGGAGCTCAAGGGCTGACCCTCAGGGGCCTGCGCACCTCGTAGAGGAAACAGCCGTACTCGACGGCCCGGACGTGGACGACCGCCACGGACGGGTCGTCGAACGCGTTCCGGAGGGCGACGTCGTCGAGGGGGGGCTCCGCCCCCTTCGACCCCCGTTGCGGGGGCTCCGCCCCCGCGCCCCCGCTCCTCAAACGCCGGAGGGGCTGAAATTCGGCTGGGCCGCATCCAGCCCGTCCGGCGTTCGAGGACGAGGCCCTTCGGGCCGACGGGGATCCGGGGGCGCAGCCCCCAGGACACCGGCCGCACACGAATCCGCAGGGTAATCCCCCGATCCGTAGGAGACAGTTCGTGGAAGGATGGCCGGACCGCCGAACCTACTCATAACGAGGAAACGAGGAGATGACCGCGTGCCTGGCACAAACCTGACTCGCGAAGAGGCTCAGCAGCGGGCCGCGCTGCTCAGCGTCGAGTCCTACGAGATCGATCTCGACCTCTCCGGCGCGCAGGAGGGCGGTACCTACCGGTCCGTGACCACGGTGCGCTTCGACGTGGCCGAGAACGGGACGGAGTCCTTCATCGACCTGGTGGCCCCGACGGTCCACGAGGTCACGCTCAACGGCGACGCGCTGGACCCGGCCGAGGTCTTCAAGGACTCCCGGATCGCGCTGCCCGGGCTGCTGGAGGGCCGCAACATCCTGCGGGTCGTCGCCGACGCGGCGTACACCAACACCGGTGAGGGCCTGCACCGCTTCGTCGACCCGGTCGACCAGCAGGCGTACCTGTACACCCAGTTCGAGGTACCGGACGCCCGCCGCGTCTTCGCTTCCTTCGAGCAACCCGACCTCAAGGCCACCTTCCAGTTCACCGTGAAGGCGCCGAACGGCTGGACGGTCATCTCCAACTCCCCGACGCCGGAGCCGAAGGACGACGTCTGGGTCTTCGAGCCGACCCCGCGGATCTCGTCGTACATCACGGCCCTGATCGTCGGCCCGTACCACTCCGTGCACAGCGTGTACGAGAAGGACGGCCAGTCCGTGCCGCTGGGCATCTACTGCCGCCCCTCGCTCGCCGAACACCTCGACTCGGACGCCATCTTCGAGGTGACCCGGCAGGGCTTCGAGTGGTTCCAGGAGAAGTTCGACTACGCGTACCCGTTCAAGAAGTACGACCAGCTGTTCGTGCCGGAGTTCAACGCGGGCGCGATGGAGAACGCCGGCGCGGTCACCATCCGCGACCAGTACGTCTTCCGGTCCAAGGTGACCGACGCCGCGTACGAGATGCGCGCCGAGACCATCCTGCACGAGCTGGCCCACATGTGGTTCGGCGACCTCGTGACCATGGAGTGGTGGAACGACCTGTGGCTGAACGAGTCGTTCGCCACCTACACCTCCATCGCCTGCCAGGCGTACGCCCCGGACAGCCGGTGGCCGCACTCCTGGACCACCTTCGCCAACTCCATGAAGACATGGGCGTACCGCCAGGACCAGCTGCCGTCCACGCACCCGATCATGGCCGAGATCGGCGACCTGGACGACGTGCTGGTCAACTTCGACGGCATCACCTACGCCAAGGGCGCCTCCGTCCTCAAGCAGCTCGTCGCCTACGTCGGCATGGACGAGTTCTTCGGCGGGGTGCAGGCGTACTTCAAGCGCCACGCGTTCGGCAACACCCGTCTGTCCGACCTGCTGGGCGCACTGGAGGAGACCTCCGGCCGTGACCTCGGGAACTGGTCGCAGAAGTGGCTGCAGACGGCCGGTATCAACATCCTGCGCCCGGAGATCGAGACGGACGGGGAGGGTGTGATCACCTCCTTCGCCATTCGCCAGGAGGCCCCCGCCCTGCCCGCCGGCGCGAAGGGCGAGCCGACGCTCCGGCCCCACCGCATCGCGGTCGGTCTGTACGAACTCGACGAGGACAGCGGCAAGTTGGTCCGGGACGAGCGGATCGAGCTGGACGTGGACGGCGAGCTGACGGCCGTACCGCAGCTGGTCGGCAAGCGCCGTCCGGCGGTGGTGCTCCTCAACGACGACGACCTGTCGTACGCCAAGGTCCGCCTCGACGAGCAGTCGCTGGCCTTCGTCACGGAACACCTCGGCGACTTCGAGTCCTCGCTGCCGCGCGCGCTGTGCTGGGCGTCGGCGTGGGACATGACGCGCGACGCCGAACTGGCCACCCGCGACTACCTGTCCCTCGTGCTGTCGGGCATCGGCAAGGAGTCCGACATCGGTGTCGTGCAGTCGCTGCACCGGCAGGTGAAGCTGGCGATCGAGCTGTACGCCGCTCCCACCGCCCGGGAGGCGCTGCTGACCCGCTGGACCGACGCCACGCTGGCCCATCTGCGGTCCGCGGCGGCGGGCAGCGACCACCAGCTGGCGTGGGCGCGCGCGTTCGCGGCGACGGCCCGGACGCCGGAGCAGCTGGACCTCCTGGAGGGACTGCTCGACGGGTCCCAGGTCGTCGAGGGCCTGGCCGTCGACACGGAGCTGCGCTGGGCGTTCGTGCAGCGGCTGGCCGCGGTGGGCCGCTACGACGAGTCGGAGATCGCCGGCGAGTACGAGCGGGACAAGACCGCGGCGGGTGAGCGGCACGCGGCGACCGCCCGGGCGTCCCGGCCGACCGAGGAGGCGAAGGCGGAGGCCTGGGCGCAGGTCGTCGAGTCCGACAAGCTGCCCAACGCCGTCCAGGAGGCCGTCATCGGCGGGTTCGTGCAGACCGACCAGCGGGAGCTGCTCGCGTCGTACACGGACCGGTACTTCGAGGTGGTCAAGGACATCTGGGAGTCCCGTTCGCACGAGATCGCCCAGCAGATCGCGGTCGGCCTCTACCCGTCGCTCCAGGTCTCCCAGGAGACCCTGGACAAGACGGACGCCTGGCTCGCCTCGGCGCAGCCGAACGCGGCCCTGCGGCGGCTCGTGTCCGAGTCGCGGTCGGGCGTGGAGCGGGCGCTGAAGGCCCAGGCGGCGGACGCACAGGCCGCCCAGTAGGGCACGGCGGGAGACGGGCGGCCACCGGTCACCCGTCTCCCGCACACACCAGCCGGGCCGTGTTCAGCATCGTCCGCACATGCAGCCCGGTCTGCGCGGCCACCGGCACCCATCTGAGGTCGTACGTCTTCTCCAGCTCCTGACTCCACTCGCGCACCAGGTCGTCGAGGATCTCGCCGACCCGGGGGTCGGCGGGGGCCAGGGCGCGGCTCGCCATCGCCGCCACCCTGAGCGGGATACGGCGGGCGGAGATCCCGCGGGTCGCGAAGTGGCCGTGGAACCGGCCCGGTTCCTCCTCCCCCCAGCCCTCGACGATCGACGGCGCCACGCCCAGCAGCTCCCGCGCGGCGTCCCGCAGCGGCGCGAGATCCTCCGGTACGGCCATGTCGTCGAGCCGGGTTCCGAGGACCGCCGCGAGTTCCTCGCTCCGGCCGAGGAGCACCTCGCCCAGCCGCGCGGTCTCGCGGTCCGGGGCGGCGACGGGCCGGGCGTCGCTCACCGAGGGCACGGCCCAGGCGGGTGCCTCGATCAGGGTGGTCAGGGTGCCGTGGCGGCGTGGGTAGAACCAGGTGCTCTCGGCGACGAATCCGCTCGGGTCGCGTTCGCCCTGGCCATGACCGTCGGGCAGCACGAGGACGCCGGGCGGGTCCAGTCGCCAGTCCGGGCCGTCCACGGGGTGCCGGTCGACGGGGACGCGCAGACGGGCCGCCGTCCGCCGGAAGGTGTCCGCGGCACCGGTCACCTCCCGGGTCATCATCACGAAGGCCCCGCCGAACTCGATGCCGTGCAGGGTGAACTGGGCGACCGGCCGCAGCTCGTCCAGGAGTCGGACGAGGGCGGCCGACTCGGGGAGCGGTTCACCGGGAGGCAGGGGAAGGGACTCCGGCTGACGGGCGAACGCGGGCCGGTAGAAACCCCGGTGACATTCCGTCAGAGACGGTTCCGGCTCCTCCGGTTGCCAGCCGTGCGCGAGGTGCGCCCCGTCGGGGTCCAGGCAGAGCAGGAAATGCCAGGTGCAGCCGAGGGGTTCGAGCAGTTCGGGCCGCCCCGCGAACAGCGCGGCCAGCCGTAACGCCGAGGCCCCGCCCACGGGTTCGTTGGCGTGCGCACCGGCTACGGAGAGGATGTTCCGCTCCCCCCGTCCCGCGGACAGCAGCCACAGCGGCCGGCCGGCCCGGCTCTCCCCGACCCGGGCGAGGCGCAGCGAGCCGGGAGCGGCGCGGACCAGCGCACGGGCCCTTCGCTCCAGTTCGTCGACTGCCGGATAGAGCGAAGTCCGCACGCCGGTCCTCCGAACGCTGGTCCGATCAAGCACCCTGGGAGTTACTGTCCCCAGTGGTCTCCTTCTTGTCCAGCGGGCAAATCACGATCTTGGTGGGCATGTGATGCGCGAGCCGTGATCAAGTCGGGCCCCGGTCACTCGCTTTCGGACCGTCTGGACGGAATCGCCGTCGTCGTCACGCTCGGCGGACTGCACGCCCTGTGGCTGCGCACCTGGTGGCGGGTGCGCAGGCTCAGACGGCCACCATCCCGCCCGTGGCGTTGACGAACGTACCGGTGATGCCGCCCGCGTGGTCCGAGGCAAGGAAGGCGGCGGTGGCGGCGACCTCGGCGAGGGTGGGGTTGCGGCGGGTCATGCGCATCCCGGCCAGGTTGTCGACGATGCCCTGGACGGCACCCTCGTCGATCGCCGGGTTGACCGCGGCGAGCTTCTCGACGGTGAACGTCTCGGGCACCCCGGCCACCCACAGACCGACCGCCCGCACCCCGCGCGGCCCCAGCTCGATCGCCAGGTTGCGCACGAGCGTGTCGATCGCCCCGTCGGCAGGACCGGTGCCGCCCATCATCGGACTGCCGTGCGCGGAACCGCTGTTGAGGGCGAGGATCACACCCGAACCGCGTGCGGCCATCCGGCGTCCCGCGGCGCGGGCGGTGAGGAAGGTGGCCCGCAGACCGTCGGTGACCGGCCGCAGGAAGTCCTCGGCGGCCATGTCGACCAGCGGCACGCCCTGCACATCGCCGCGCGTGACGAGGTTGATGGAGATGTCGATGTCCCCGACCCGGTCGGCATGCGCCTCCACGGCAGCCTCGTCCAGCGCGTCCACGACGGCGATCTCGGCGTCCTTGATGTCGGCGGCCACCGCCTCCAGCGTCTCCCGGGTCCGGCCGACGAGGTGCACCCGCGCCCCCTGCCCGGCGAAGGCACGGGCCACGGCCCCGCCGATCGATCCGCCGGCGCCGTAGACGATCGCGGTCTTGTCGGTGAGCAGCATGGATGAACTCCTTGGAAGTGGTTCGTACGTGACATCCATACAGACGCACGACCCCCGGATGCTCATCGCTCGCGGGCTCACAGGCGCAGCGGCAGCCCGAACGCGGGGAAGAGATGCGGCTCGAAGGAGGTGATCTCCGCTATGCGGTCACCGTCCTCCTCGAACCGCAGGACGTCCATCACCTGGGCGCGGTAGACGCTGGTCCCGGGCCTGCGGACGTAGTTGCCCACCGCGAGCTGCCCGTTGGCACGGGCGGGCAGGCTGCGCCAGTGGCCGAGGAAGGCCGGGGATTCGGGATCGAGGCTGACCCGTACGAAGTCGACGAGCGCGTCCCGGCCGACGAACCAGAACGGGTTCGGCGGCATGGTCAGCACGACGTCCTCGGCGAGCAGCGCGGCCATCGCGTCGAGGTCGAGACGCTCCACGGCGGCCATGTACCGCTCCAGCACGGCCTGTTGCTGCTCCGTGGGCGCTGCGGCCCGCCAGTCGGCCCGCTCCCGGGGCAGGTGTTCACGCAGGACCGGTCTGGCCCGCTGAAGTGCACTGTTGACCGAGGCCACGCTCGTCTCCAGGGCCGCGGCGGTCTCGGCGGCGGTCAGTCCGAGGGCGTCCCGCAGGACGAAGGCGGCCCGCTGTCGGGCGGGCAGATGCTGGATGGCGGCCAGCAGGACGAGCTCCAGGGTCTCCCGGGAGACGGCGGCCGTCTCCGGCGACTCGTCGTCGGCCACGGGCAGTTCGTCATCCGGATAGGGCTGCAACCAGGTGATACGGGCGGGCGGCTCCCCCTCCCCGTGCCGCATCCCCGGCACCGGCTCGTACCGCTGCGGGCGGCGCGCGGTGCGTCGCAGCTGATCCAGACAGGCGTTGGTGGCGATCCGGTACAGCCAGGTCCGAGCACTGGCCCGGCCCTGGAACCCGTCCCGCGCCCGCCAGGCCCGCAGGAAGGTCTCCTGTACGAGGTCCTCGGCCTCGTCGTAGGAGCCGGTCATGCGGTAGCAGTGCACCTGGATCTCACGGCGGTACTGCTCGGTGAGGGCGGCGAAGTCGATCTCGGCGAGTTCCGTTACAGGGGCTGCTGTTACGGAATCCCCGGCGTCCTGGGCTGTGTCGCGTGCCGTACCGGCCACCCTCTTCAACTGTGCGACGGATGCCGACAGTTCGGTGACGGTCGAATAGAGGACGTCGGGGGGCTGCGGCGCCAGCCGTCCCGCCTACCGCCCGATGTCCTCGATGAGCCCCTGCACGGTCAACCCCTGAGGCTGCCGCCGTTCCCGGTAGGCCTTCTGCCGGCAGGCGGCGGAGCAGTACACGGAGCCACGGCCCGTGCGTCCGGCCCGCGCGGCGAGCGGCTTGCCTCACACCGGGCAGACGTCTGCGGCCACGTGCGCCTCCGGGAGTTGCGTAACGCGGAATCGGGGTGACGTTACACCGCCCTTGACAGGTCCCGCAGCGCCTCCGGAGTCCGCTTCCTCTCGGCGGAACCGAACGACCGGCCGACGGTGGGCGTCCGCGCCCCCAGCTGCCCCGCCAGCGTCGCCCCGAACGCCACCGCCATACCCGCCAGTTGCACCGGTGTCAGGCTCTGACCGAGCGCCGCCCAGCCGACGACCGCGGCGGTCAGCGGGGACAGCGGGCCGAGGAAGGTGACCTGGGTGGCGGTGAGGCGGCCGATGCCGCGGAACCAGAGCCAGTACGCGATCGCCGTGTTGGCGAGCGCGAGGTAGAGGCAGCCACCGGCCGCACGGCCGTCGAGTGCGGGCGGGGCACCCTCGACCAGGAGCGCGAGGGGCGCGATGAGCAGGCCGCCGGCGGTGAGCTGCCAGGCGGTGAGCGCAAGGGGCCCCACGCCGTCGGGACGGCCCCAGCGCTTGGTCAGCACGGTCCCGGCGGACATGGAGACGGCGGAGGCGAGGGCCGCCACGACGCCGACGACGTCGAGGGCCCCGGCCGCCTTGAGCACGACCAGGCTGACGCCGAACGCTGCGACGAGACCGGTGAGCACGCTCCGGGCCGTGGGCCGCTGGCCCAGCAGCACCGCCGACAGTCCCACGACGATCAGCGGTCCGACCGAGCCGACGACCGCGGCCATCCCGCCCGGCAGCCGGTACGCGGACAGGAACAGCAGCGGGAAGAAGGCCCCGATGTTCAGCGCCCCGAGCACCGCCGCCTTCCCCCACCACACTCCCCGGGGCAGCACCCGGGCGAGCGCGAGCAGCACCAGCCCGGCGGGCAGGGCACGCATCATGCCGGTGAACAGGGGCCGGTCGGCCGGGAGGAACTCGGTGGTGACGGCGTAGGTGGTGCCCCAGGAGACGGGGGCGAGGGCAGTGAGGAGGATGGTGGCCGGTCGGTTCATGACTTCCCCTCGCGATTGGCTTGGCAGGAAGTAGCTTACCCCTAAGCTACTTTTTCGCAAGCCACTTTCTTGCGGGTGACCCTGGACCCACGGATACTCGGCACATGAGTGCACAGCGCAGGGACGCCGTCGACGCGATCATCGACCAGTGGGCGGCCGTGCGGCCCGACCTCGACACAAGGGCCATGGAGGTCTTCGGGCGGATCCACCGCCTCTCCCGCGCCATGGGCGACCGCGCGGAGAAGGCATACGCCCCCTACGGCATCTCCCGTGGCGAGTTCGACGTCCTCGCCACCCTGCGCCGGGCCGGCGAGCCCTACACCCTCTCGCCGCGCCAGCTCTCGTCGACGCTGATGCTCACCACCGGCGGCATGACGGGCCGCCTCGACAAACTGGAACGCGCCGCCCTCCTGCGCCGCTCCCCCGACCCCCACGACCGCCGTGGCCTCCAAGTGACCCTGACGGAGAAGGGGTTGGGCGTCATCGACGAGGCGGTGGGAGCCGGCCTCGCGGTACAGACGGCGGCCCTGTCCACCCTCGACGAACAACAGGCCGGCCAACTGGCCGACCTGTTGCGGGAGTTGCTTGCGGGCGCGCCGGGTTCAGAGCACCACTAAGACTGCGACCACAGGCTCTGACCTGCCCGAACACGGGCTTGTGCAACACCCTTCAGCCACCCACATGGGCGGCCAGCGCCGCCTCGGCCGCCGTCGGGTTCGTCTCGTCGGCCGCCCACGCCACATACCCGTCGGGCCGCACCAGCAGCGTCGTACGGCGTCCGCTCGCCCAGCGCTCCACGGTGAGCCGGTCCTTGCGGGTGCCCTGGCCGTCGTGGTCCTCGGGGGCGATCAGGACGAAGCGGCCGCCGCGGAGGGCCTCGTAGAGGCGGCCGCCGTCGGCGAGGGTCACGTCCGGGACGCGGGTGCCGGTCAGGGGGTGGGAGCCGCGGGGGGCGGTGTACTTGTAGCCGATGCCGGTGACCTGGCCGAGCATGCGACGACGGGCGGGGGTCACATGGTCGAGGACCGTGGTGAGCGTCGCCCGCAGGGCCAGTTCCCAGGGGCGCTTGGCCATCGCCAGGCGGACGATGCCGCCGCTGCTGCGCAGGACCGCCCTGCCCACGGGGTGGCGTTCCGACTGATAGGTGTCGAGAAGCGCGGGAGCCGCGTGGCCGTTCACCACCTGGGCCAGCTTCCAGCCGAGGTTCGCCGCGTCCTGGAGGCCGGTGTTCATGCCCTGCCCGCCGGCCGGGGTGTGGACGTGAGCGGCGTCGCCGGCCAGGAAGACGCGCCCCACCCGGTAGGCGGGAGCCTGGCGCTCGTCGCTGTGGAAGCGGGACATCCAGCGGGCGTCGTACATCCCGAAGTCACGGCCCAGCGCGAGACGGGTGACCTCCTTGATCTCGTCGAGGCCGAGGGGCTCGCTGTCGGGGACGTCGCGGGCGCGGTTCCAGGCGATCACGCGGTGGTAGCCGTCGCCGAAGGGCGCGACGAAGGCGAAGGCGTCGCCCACGGTGTTGACGGTGAGCAGGGTCTCGGGCTGCTCGGCGAGGCGGACGTCCGCGAGGACGACGGAGCGGATGACCGAGCGGCCGGGGAACGGCAGGCCGATCGCGTCGCGTACGGCGCTGCGCATGCCGTCGGCGCCCACGACGTACCCGGCGCGGAGGGACTCCGTGGTCCCGTCGGGGCCCCGGACCTCCAGCGTCACGCCGTCCTCGTCCTGGGACAGGCCCGTCACCTCGGTCTCGTACCGGAAGTCGACGCCCGCCTGCACCGCCCGTCGCTCCAGGGCCTTCTCGACCTCGTACTGCGGGAGGACCAGGAGGTGGTTGAAGCGGGAGGGGAGGTCGCCGAGGTCGATGGTCAGGCGGCCGAACAGACGCAGCTTGTCGAGACGCTGCCCGACCTCCTCCAGGCCGTCGGCGAGGGCGCGGGCGTCGAGCTGCTCAAGGGTGCGGGCGTGCAGCACGAAGGCGCGGGAGAGGTTGCTGATCCGGTGCGGGCGCTTCTCGACGAGGGTGACGGGGACACCGGCGGTGGCCAGGTCACTGGCCAGGAGAAGGCCGGTGGGGCCGGAGCCGACGACGATCACGGGGGTGCCGTTCATGGTGGCCTCCTGTTGCCAACGCTTGCTTGCCTACGACCGTTGCCTACGGGCGTTTACCTACGACTGTTTGCCAACGCTTGTTGACGAAGGTAGCGGCGGCCGCAGCATGGCGTCAACACTTGTTGGCCTACAAATGTTGGCCTACGCTTGTTGGCATGAACGAGACCCCCCGGCGCCGCTCCGACGCCACCCGCGACGCGATCCTCACCGCGGCCCGAGAGCGCTTCGCCGCAGACGGCTACGAGCGGGCCACCATCCGCGCCATCGCCAAGGACGCGAGCATCGACCCGTCCATGGTGATGCGCTACTACGGCAACAAGGAGGGCCTGTTCGCGGCGGCCGTCTCCGTCGACCTGAGGCTGCCGGAGCCCGGCTCACTGCCACGGGAGGACATCGGCCGGGCGCTGGTGACGCACTTCCTCGGAATGTGGGAGGAGAACGAGGTGCTCACCGCGCTGCTGCGGGTCGGCGCGACCAACCGGGCGGGGGCCGAGCGCATGCAGGGCATCTTCCGGGAACAGGTGATGCCGGTCGCCCTGCGGGTGTGTCCGGATCCGGAACAGGCCCCGGCGCGGGCCGCGCTGGCCGCCACGCAGTTGCTGGGGCTGGCGCTGACCCGGTACGTCCTGCGGTTCCCGCCGACCGTGGCACTCCCGCGCGAGGAGATCGTGGCGTGGCTGGCGCCCACGTTGCAGCGGTATCTCACGGCGCCGAGTCCCTGAGCGGGCACAGCGGAGCATGCCCGGACATGCCGAAGGCGCCGGCCTCGCCCCCGTACGACTGACCTGACGTGCGTACGGGTGGCGGGGTCGGCGCCCCGGCGAAGTGCGGTCAGGCCTTGGAGGCGGCCCTGGGCTTGCTCTTGGGCGAGAGCACACGGTGCTCCGCCTTGGACTTGTCCAGGACCATCACCAGACCGGCGATGACCCCGAACAGCACGAGCGGGGCCACGACGAAGAGGCCCAGCGTCTCGATGACGCTCAGACCCGTGCCGGGGTCGTCGCCGTCGTCGCGGGTCAGCGCCGAGGCGGGGACCGACATGAGCAGCATCATCAGCGTCGTACCGGCAGCCAGGGCGCCGGCGCGCAGGGCGTTCTTCTTGTCCACGGGGCCAAAGTATCCAACGCCGCTCGGGGGCGCGCGCCCGGGGTGCCGTATGAGGTGCCGTATGAGGTGCCGGGGGCATGTCAGCTGACGGCAACCTCGACCCACCCAGGGGCGCGGGGCTGTATCAACATGCGGCTCCGCCGCGCGGGCGCGACCAGCCCACCACGGCCCGCAGCCGAACGCCTACGACTGCCGAAGCACCTCCACCAACGCATGCAACCGAGGCGACGACGCCAGATCCTCCAGCGTCACCACCCGCCCCTCCCCGTCCGCGATCGGCAGCCGCCAGTTCGGGTACTGGTCCCACGTCCCCGGCAGATTCTGCGGCCGACGGTCCCCCACCGTGTCCGGAAGCCAGATCCCCACCATCCGGGACGGCGTGTGCAGCAGAAACCGGTGCACGGCCTGGATCTGGGCCTCCTCCGAGGAGGGGTCGGCACCGCCCCCCGTGCCGTGCAGCAGCCCGAGGCGGGCCAGCAGCTCCAGCCACTCCCCCGTGTCCGCCGACGCCTCCGCCCGCTCCTCGTCCAGCGGCCGGGTCAACAGGCCCAGGCTGTCCCGGAGTTCGACGTGTTCCCCGGTGAGGCGAGAAGCCGTGGGCGGCAGATCATGCGTCGTCGCCGTCGCCAGACAGTCCGCGCGCCACCGCTCGGGCGGCAAGGGACGCCCGTCCCCCTCCCAGTCCCGCTCGAACCACAGCACCGACGTCCCCAGCACCCCGCGCTCACGCAACACCTCGCGCACCCCGGGCTCGACGGTCCCCAAGTCCTCCCCGATCACCACCGCCCCGGCCCGCGAGGCCTCCAGGACGAGGACCGCGAGCATGGCCTCGGCGTCGTAGCGGACATAGGTGCCCTCCGTCGGCGGGTGTCCCTGGGGGACCCACCACAGCCGGAACAGCCCCATGACGTGGTCGATGCGCAGCGCACCGGCGTACCGGAAAAGCGCCCTCAACAGCTGCCGGTACGGGGCGTACCCCGACTCCGCCAGCCGGTCCGGGCGCCACGGCGGCAGCCCCCAGTCCTGGCCGCGCGCGTTGAAGGCGTCCGGCGGCGCTCCTACGGACATCCCGGCCGCGTAGTACGCCTGCTGGGCCCACGCGTCCGCGCCCTCGGGATGCACGCCCACCGCGAGGTCGTGGACGACGCCCACCGGCATCCCCGCCTCCCGCGCGGCCCGCTGGGCGGCGGTGAGCTGGCTCTCGGTGAGCCAGGCGAGGCGGGAGAAGAAGTCGACGCGGTCCATCAACTCACCGCGCGCACGCGCCGTTTCGGGCGAGCCCGGGTCACTGAGGCCGGCCGGCCAGCCGCGCCAGTCCGAGCCGTGCGCCTCGGCCAGCGCACACCAGGTCGCGTGGTCCTCCAGCGCCTCGCCGCCCTCGGCGAGATAGTCGGCGTAGGCGGCACGGCGACCGGGCCCGAGGGGCACCTCGGCGACGAGCTCCAGGGCCTCCCGTTTCAGCTCCCACACCGCGTCCCGGTCGATCAACGCGCCCTTCTCCAGTACCGATTCACGCAACCGCTCGGCCCGTTCGCGCAGGGCCCGCAGCCGGTCGGGGTCGGCGACATGGGCGTACTCGGGGATGTCCTCGATCCGTAGGTGCACCGGGTCGGGGAAGCGCCGCGAGGAGGGCCGGTAGGGGGACGGGTCGGTGGGGGCGCCGGGCACGGCCGCGTGCAGCGGGTTGACCTGGACGAAGCCGGCGCCGAGGGCACGCCCCGCCCAGGAGGTCAGTTCGGCGAGGTCGCCGAGGTCGCCCATGCCCCAGGAGCGGTGGGAGAGAAGGGAGTAGAGCTGGACGAGGAGTCCGTACGACCGTCGGGGCGGGGCCGGCAGCCGGGGCGGGGCCACGATCAAGTGGGCCTCGGCGCTCCGGCCGTCGGGGGCTGTGGCGGTCAACCGGTGTACACCGGGCGGGAGTTGGTCGGCGGCGGCGCGCGTCTCGCCCTGTTCGGTCGCGATGCGCAGCCGGGTGCCCTCGGGCAGGTCGGCCACGAAGCCGGGCGGGCTGCCGCTCCAGCACACCACGGTCGGCGGCAGCAGGCGCTCGCTCAGCTCGCGCTCCCGGGCCGCGAGCGCGGCGGCGGGGTCGCCGGCGTCGACGCCGAGGGCGGCCAGGGCCAGTGTGACGGCGGTGGCGGAGGCGGCGACCGTACGGTCCGGAGCGGGCCGGTAGGAGGTGGCGACGCCGTACGACTCGGCGAGCCGGGACAGCTCCGGACCGGGGGGCTCCGCCATCTAGGGCTCCAGGTGGGCGTCGGACTCGCTGGTGAGGGGGGCGGCGTCGGCGAGGGGCGGTTCGCTGGTGAGGGGTTCGGCGTCGGGATGCGGCGGTTCGCTGGTGAGGGGGGTCTCGGTGCAGGCGCCTTCGGCGCTGAAGACACAGAAGTGTTCAGCGGGCGCCTCGGGTTTGGACAGGGCCGAGAGCAGAAGCTGAGCCGATGCGGCCACGGGGGCCTCCTTGTCGAGTACGACGACGGGATTACCGCAGCCCTACCCAGAGGACGCGACGGCAGACGTACAGGAGAGGAGAACGTGCTTTTCGTCATGTTCCGTGCCTCGGTCGCCGCCGTCCACCGAACGTCCGCCGGTCATCTACCTCTGATCACTATTCACTCAGTACATGTATGTGATGCATACTCATCGCCATGAGCACCCGCCACATCCTGTTGGGGCTGCTCGCCGGTGGGCCGAGCCATGGCTACGACCTCAAGCGACGCCACGACGACCGCTTCCCGCAGGCCCGCCCGCTGGCCTACGGGCAGGTCTACACGACCCTGCAACGCCTGGTGCGGGACGGTCTCGCGGAGATCGACGGCACCGACTCGGACGGCGGTCCGGAGCGCACGAAGTACCGCTCGACCGACGAGGGGACACGTGAACTGGCCGAGTGGGCCGGGCAGATCGCCCCGCCCGCGCCCTTCGTGACGAACGAGATCTTCGCCAAGGTCGTCGTCTCGATCCTGTCCGGCGGCGACCCGGACGCGTATCTCCGGGCGCAGCGCGCCGCCCACATGGAGCGGATGCGGGAACTCACGGCGGTCAAGACCGCCCGGGGGGCCGACCTCGCGACCGTGCTCTCGGCGGACTACGCCCTCAACCACCTCGATGCCGACCTCCGCTGGATAACCACCACGGCGGCCCGGCTCACCACCCTGACCGCGGAGGTCGACCCGGCATGAACACAGAGGGGGGAATCCCGGTGCCGCTTCTTACGGCCCGTGACCTCGTCAAGTCGTACGGCAGGACGGAGGCCCTGCGCGGTGCCTCGGTCGGTCTTGACGCCGGCGAGATCCTCGCCGTCACCGGTACCAGCGGCAGCGGGAAGTCGACGCTGCTGCACTGTCTGGCCGGGATCGTACGCCCGGACAGCGGTTCGGTGTCCTACGGCGGTGAGCGCCTCGACCGGCTGCCCGAGAAGCGGCTGAGCGAGCTGCGCCGTACGGAGTTCGGTGTGGTCTTCCAGTTCGGGCAGCTGATCCCGGAGCTGACGGCGCTCGACAACGTGGCGCTGCCGCTGCTGCTCGCGGGCGCCTCCCGGACGGACGCCCACACCCGGGCCGGTGAGTGGCTGGAGCGGTTCGGAGTGCGCGGCCAGGCCGGCCTCAGGCCCGGCGAGATGAGCGGCGGCCAGGCCCAACGCACCGCGCTGGCCCGCGCTCTGATCACCGGCCCGAAGATCGTCTTCGCGGACGAACCGACGGGCGCGCTGGACTCCCTGGCGAGCGAGCAGGTCATGACGGCCCTGGTCCACACGGCCCGCGAGTCCGGCACGGCGGTCCTGCTGATCACGCACGACGCCCAGGTGGCGGCGTACGCGGACCGCGAGGTCCGGATGAGCGACGGGGCCGTGGCCGCGACGGGGGTGACGGCGTGAACAGCGACGTCCTGGGCGGGCCGGGGGTGGCGAACTACGCCGTACCGGCCCTGCCGCTCACTCCGACCCCACTGGAGGTGGCCGCATGACCGCCGACCTCACGACACGGCCCAGCGGCACCCTGCGCGCCGATCTCCGTATGGCCTGGCTGCTCACCCGTGGTTCCGACCGGCGGGAGTGGTGGCGGGTCGCGCTGACGGCGGTCGGGGCGGCGCTCGCGAGCGGGTTCGCGCTGGCCGCCGTCACGCTCGCCTCGCTCGACGGGCGGTACGACGTCCCCGTGGGCGCGGGCATCCTCGACGAGCCCGGCACCCGCTCCGGCGTGATCGTCACTCTGCTGCTTCTGCTGATCCCCGTCCTCGGCTTCCTCGGTCAGTGCGCCCGTATCGGAGCCGTGCACCGCGACCGCCGTCTGGCCGCGCTGCGGCTGGCCGGCGCCTCGCCCGCCCAGGTACGGCGGATCTCCGCGCTGGAGACGGGGCCGGCCTGTCTGCTCGGCTCGGCGCTCGCGACGGTCGGCGCCGTCGTGGTGCTGCTGGGCCTGTGGCAGAGCCCGACCGCTCTCGCCTGGGCCGGGGTCGCGGTGGTCGGCCTTGGCGTGCCGGTACTGGGCGCAGCGGCCGGGGCGCTGGCGCTGCGCCGCGTGGTGACCTCACCCCTCGGCTGGGTACGGCGGACACGGCCGCGCTCGGGGCGGGGGCCCGGACTGCTGTTCGCGGCGGGCCTGCTGGTGGTGGCCGGGGTGGCGATGGCCGCCGACGGAGGCACGTCCCGCGGACTGTCGTACACGCGGGGCCCGCTGACCGTCGCCGGGGCGCTGCTCGTGGTCGGCGCGGGCGTGGTGGTGCTGACGGGGGCAGCGGCGGGGCTGCTGGGCCGGAGGCTGGCGGCCCGGGCCCGGTCGGCGGCGGTGCTGATCGCGGCGGAACGGCTGCGCGAGGATCCGTGGGCGGCGGCCCGTACACATGCCGCGGTGCTGCTGGTGACGGTCGTCGGCACGGGCTACCTGGGCATCCGCCGGGCGCTGCTCGCCGATCTCGACAGCAGGGGCCCTGATCATCTCGCCGCGAGCATGTCGTACTACGAGGCGGGCCTGGACCTGACCGCCGCCGCGATCCTCGTCGCCCTCGCGATCACCCTGTGCGCGCTCGCCGTCGGCACGGTGGAGTCGCTGGCCGCCCGGCGCCGAGGCCTGGCCGCGCAGACCGCCGCCGGGGTACCGCGGTCGGTGCTCGGCCGGGCGCTGCTCCTGGAGACCGCCCTGCCGCTCGCGCCCGCGCTGCTGCTGGGCGGTGCCGGGGGCATGGCGATCGGCGTCCGCTACGCCGGTCTCGCCGGCGACGGCGGCCCGGGGACGCCGTACGCCGCCCTCCTGGTGCCCCTCGCGGTGTACGCGGCCTGTCTCCTGGCGGCCGCCACCTCACTGCCCCTGCTGCGCCGCTCGCTCCGACCGGCGGAGCTCAGGTACACATGACCGGATGATCTTCCGGTCCCGGAGGTACGGGGGGCCTCCGGGGCCGGAGCCGGCCGTGTGCGGCTACACAAAGGCCCGGATCGTCGTCAGGCTGAGATGCCGTCGATCCGGGCCATGGCGTCTTCCGCGCCGTACGGCTGCAAGTAGGGCAGCCAACGCGGGTCCCTATGCCCGGTGCCGATGATGCGCCAGGCCAGACCGGTGGGTGGAGCGGGTTTGTGGCGCAGCCGCCAGCCGATTTCGAACAGGTGCCGGTCGGCCTTCACATGGTTGCAGCGGCGGCAGGACGCCACCACGTTGTCCCAGACGTGCTTGCCCCCGCGGCTGCGCGGAATGACATGGTCGACGCTGGTTGCGACGCCACCGCAGTACATGCACCGGCCCCCGTCGCGGGCGAAGAGCGCCCTGCGGGTGAGAGGAACGGGCCCCCGATAGGGAACCCGGACGAATCGCTTGAGCCGGACCACGCTGGGTGCGGGGACTGTGACGGTTGCGCTGTGCAGATAGGCGCCGGATTCCTCCAGGGAGACCGCCTTGTTCTCCAGAACGAGGATGAGCGCGCGGCGAAGCGGTACGACGCCGAGAGGCTCGTACGACGCGTTGAGTACCAGGACATGCGGCACGGATGCCTCCTTGGGCGTCGGCGGCGCGTGGCTCGCGCCGGGACGATCTGAGGTCAGTCTCCCCTCTTGGCCGGGAGAAACGCCACCATGTCCCGGTAACGGGCTGGGAGTGTTTTCGACCACACCCACCTGCATTCCCAGGTGAGTAGCGTCTCTCCCCCGAACATTGCAACGATCCACACACGATGCACCGTTAGTGTGGTGAGCCTGCCCTACCGGTGACCTTTTCGTGACCTTGACCGCTTGGCCGGGAGGCAGACGCAGCACCTGGAGGTACCTGCCGTGTCCTTGTCCGCCGTACTGCTGGCCGCGAGTCCGTCGCCGTCGCCGTCCCCCTCGGGCACCTCGACGCCGGTCGTGCCGAGTCTCCAGGACGCCCAGGAGAGCGCGACGAACGCCGCCGGCTGGGTCGAGCAGAACTGGTCGACGTGGCTGGCGATCAGTCTCAGGGTCCTGCTGATCCTGGTGATCGCCGGGGTGCTGAGAATGGTCGTGCGGCGGGCCATCACCAAGCTGATCGACCGGATGAACCGCACCGCCCAGGCGGTCGACGGCACCGCGATCGGCGGTCTGCTGGTCAACAACGAGCGGCGCCGTCAGCGCTCGCAGGCGATCGGCTCGGTGCTGCGCTCGGTGGCGAGCTTCATCATCATGGGCACCGCCGCCCTGATGATCCTCGGCGCCTTCGAGATCAACCTGGCCCCGCTGCTGGCGTCGGCCGGTGTCGCGGGTGTGGCCATCGGTTTCGGCGCCCGGAACCTCGTCACGGACTTCCTCTCCGGTGTCTTCATGATCCTGGAGGACCAGTACGGCGTCGGCGACAGCATCGACGCGGGCGTGGCCTCCGGCGAGGTCATCGAGGTCGGACTGCGCGTGACCAAGCTGCGCGGCGACAACGGCGAGATCTGGTACGTCCGCAACGGCGAGGTCAAGCGCATCGGCAACCTCTCCCAGGGCTGGGCGACGGCCGGTGTGGACGTGACCGTGCGGGCCTCCGAGGATCTCGACAGGGTGAAGCGGGTGCTGGGCGAGGTCGCCGAGAAGATGACCAAGGAGGAGCCCTGGAACGAGCTCCTCTGGAGCCCGATCGAGGTCCTCGGCCTGGACAGCGTCCTGCTGGACTCCATGGTCGTACGTGTCTCCGCCAAGACGATGCCCGGCAAGTCCCTCACGGTCGAGCGCGAACTGCGCTGGCGCATCAAGCACGCCTTCGACGTGGCGGACATCCGCATCGTCGGCGGCACAACAGTCCTCACGGCCGAGGAGGCCGGCGACCCGACCGCGGCGGTGGAGGCCCCGTCGGTCTTCGCCAACTCCGAGTCCGCCCAGTCGGCGGCGGCGTCCCCGATCGCCTCGACCCCGGCACAGCGGCCTGCGGCGAGGTAGGGCACGGAAGGCGGAGAAAGACCGCTTGTTCACACGACCGGCCACAACCCGCCTTCACGTTGCCACGTCTGTGCGTGCTTCCTGCGGTGACGCCCCCTCTGGCCCCATGACCAGGCCGGGCACCTTGGGAAGGGCAGCGCGGACAGCTTCGGTCACACAGGACATATCGACGCCGAGGCGGACGAGCCTGGGAAGAAGGTCGTCCAGGGGGAGGCCGGCGAAGCGGACAATGCGAAGGAAGTCATGGACCGGGTGCTCCAGGGCCAGGGGGAGGTATATGCCGTCGTCGCCCTGCTCATGTTCTTCGAGACACAGGCGGCGGTCGATCACGTCCAACTCGTCCGGAGGAACCGGTCGAGAAGGGCCACCCCCGTCTGGTCCGCCACCACCGCATCAGCGGGCCGCCCCGGGGCCGGCAGGCCCAGCCTGTGCATGCGTGACAGGACTTCCGTACGGCACTCCACAGGCCGTGGCCACGGAGAGAGCGTGCCCAGGGTGGGTCATGTCGTGGGCGTAGTCTTCCGGGTGGATCCAGTACCCGTGGTTCCACGTCCCGGAGACCGTGGAACGCAGCAGAACGTCCGAAGGCCGCGCGGCAAGCACCGCCTCCACCTGGGACAGTTCTGGAACGACCTCGGTAAGCGCGGACAGTTCGACGTTGGGCCTGTGCGCGAGAAGTCGCCACAGCGGTGTGACGTCGTCAGGGGGCTGCTGATCCGACCTGCCGGAGTCTCACCGCTTCTCGCGCTGTGCTCCGAAATCCCCGAATCCGCCCGATAGACGCGCATCGGCAACCTCCCCCAGAGCTGGGGCTCGCCGAACAGCGCTCCCCGGTCGGCGGCGCGGAGATCAGCGGAACGGGTTCGGCACGCTCGTTCGAGTGAACAGGTGGGGCATTCCGGCGCGGAGGGCACTCAGGGTGCCCCATCGTTCTGCCGGGGCACCCGGCGCGGGCTTAGCCTGGCATCAACGTGACGAGGAGAACCAGCGATGAGCGCCGAACCGATCTTGGAGCCGGTGATGACGCAGGTGGACCCCATCGATCTGTTGATCGCGATCGAAGAGGCATATCCCATGCCGATTCGACCCGAGTACGTCGAGGGGATGGCCATCGTGCCGCCGCAACCGAGCGACATCCACAACGACGGCGCCGGCGAGCTGTTCTACCAATTCCGCGCCGCCGGAATCCGCCTCGTGGGCTTCGGAAACGGTTACCGTGCCGCTCACAAGGACGGCAGGACCATGGCGCTGATCGTCCCGGACTTCTACGTCCGCCGCCGCAGGCCGACCGAACTCGACGAGTCGTACCGCAAGGCTCACAAGGGCTGGTATCCCATCGACATGATCGCACTCGTGGGCGAGGTCACCTCCACCAACCACGAGACGGACACCGGCCCCAAGTTCCGCACCTACGCCGCCGCCGGCATCCCCGCCTACGTCCTCGTCGACCGCCACAGCGGGACAGCCCACTGTTACGCGGACCCGGTCGTGCCCGGCGATGACCCGACCGAGGCGTACTACGCCACCGACACCAAGGTGGATCTCGGTGAGCCCCTCCCTCTTCCCGAGCCGTACCCCACGCTCGACACGGCCCCCTTCCTGGAGAGCTGAGCCCGGACGGGGCGAAACTCTCACTGTCTTCACATGAACACCCCATTTCCCCCGCAAGCATGATCGCTTAGGGTCACCCCACAACGGGCCCTGTTCTGGAGCGCAACGCCCAGGGGCCCGTTTCGAATGTGGGGAAACACATGAGGAAGCTCGCCATAGGCGCCGCCGTGTCCGGCGCCCTGGCCCTGGCCGGTCTGGTCGCGCCCGCCGCCTCGGCGGCCGACACTCCGGACCTGGTCTTCTCCGGCGTCACCGTGAACAAGGGGAAGGCGATCGTCGCGGGGACGACGGCCACGGTGAAGGTTCCGGTCACCTACACGCTGACCCGGCCGACCGACCTGACGATCGACTACAAGACGACCTTCGCGGGCGTCATGCTCTACCGCGGCACGCTCAAGTCGCTCCAGAACACGATCGAGCCGGACACCACGCCCGCGTGCACCACCACCGCGACGACGGACACCATGGTGACCGAGGCCTGCACGGAGACGCTGGCCCTCGATCCCGCGGACTACCTGTTCGAGGCGGCGGACGCCACCACCTGGAAGGCGGCCGGCATGTACAGCCGCGTGGACCAGGACGCCGACGACTCCGACGGCCACATCAGCTTCGGCTTCAACTACGACGTGTGGGGCCCCCTCGGCAGCGGCGTCCAGATCAAGCGCGCCGCCAGGCTCACCGTCAACGCGTCGCCCGAGCCGGTGAAGAAGGGCAAGACCATCACGGTCACCGGAAAGCTGACCCGGGCCAACTGGGAGACCGGCGGGTACTCGGGTTACACCTCCCAGAAGGCAACTCTTCAGTTCCGCGCCAAGGGCTCGAACACCTACAGCACGGTCAAGACGGTGACCTCCGGCACCGGCGGCGCGCTCAAGACGACGACCAAGGCGTCCAAGGACGGCTACTACCGCTATGTCTTCGCGGGCACGTCCACGACCGGCACCGCGACGGCCGCCGGCGACTACATAGACGTTCAGTAGCCCCACTCGCACCACCCTCACCGCCCCCGCAGGTAACGACTCCGTTTCCTGCGGGGGCGGTTTGTTCTCTCCCCCTTGACTCCCTGGTGGTCCAGACCTATGTTCCCTGCATCCAACAGGAAACTTTCCTAACAGTCACCTTCCGTAAAGTCTCACCTTCGGAAGCAGTCCTGGGAGAGGGGCACCCATGGCAGGCACACCGCGCACACTCCGCGCCATGAACGACCGTGCCGCGCTCGACCTCCTGCTGGAGCACGGCCCCCTCTCCCGCACCCGGATCGGCAAGCTCACCGGCCTCTCCAAGCCGACCGCGTCCCAGCTCCTGGCCCGCCTGGAGGCGTCCGGGCTCGTCCTGGCCACCGGCACCAGCGAGGGCAGGCCGGGGCCCAACGCCCAGTTGTACGAGGTCGACCCGACCGCCGCGTACGCTGCCGGGCTCGACGTCACCCCCGAGCGCATCCTCGCCGCCGTCGCCGACATCACCGGCCGCACGGTGGGCTCGTACGAACTCCCGACACCCGGAAGGCGGCCCACCCAGCCCGTCGTCCGGCAGGTCACCGACGCCCTCGACGGCGCCGTGAAGGCGGCGGGACTCGCCCGCGGCGACGTCCACCGACTCGTCATCGGCACCCCGGGCGCCTTCGACCCGGGCACCGGCCGGCTGCGCTACGCCTCCCACCTCCCCGGCTGGCACACCCCGGCCCTCCTCGACGAACTCGCCGCCGCCCTGCCGATGCCGGTGGAGTACGAGAACGACGTCAACCTCGTCGCCGTGGCCGAACAGCGGCTCGGAGCGGCCCGGGGTCACGAGGACTTCGTCCTGCTGTGGAACGAGGGCGGTCTCGGTGCCGCCCTGGTCCTCGGCGGACGGCTGCACCGCGGCTGGACCGGCGGTGCGGGGGAGGTAGGTTTCCTGCCGGTTCCCGGAGCGCCTCTGGTGCGACAGGTGACCAAAGCCAACAGTGGCGGCTATCAGGAGCTCGCGGGCTCCCAGGCCGTCCCCCGTCTCGCCCGCGAGCTCGGCATGTCGGACATCCCCTCGGGGCCGTACGCCGAGGTCGCTGCCGCCCTGGTCGAGCGCGCCGCCGCCGAGGACACCGTCCTGCACCGACTGCTCCTGGAGACCTACGCCACCCGTCTGGCCACCGGTCTCGCCTCCCTCGTCTCCGTCCTCGACCCCGAACTCGTCGTGCTCAGCGGTGCCTCGCTGACCGCCGGCGGCGACACCCTGCGCGCCCTCGTCCAAGCCGAGCTGGAGGAACTGGCAGCCTCCCGGCCCCGGCTGGTCGTCGGCGACGTCCGTGAACACCCCGTGCTGCGCGGCGCACTGGAGAGCGCGCTGGCGGCCACCCGCGACGAGGTCTTCGACACCTCTCGCTGACCCCCTCACTCCCCCACACCCTCACCTCACCGCCCGTCCCTGGGAGATCCCGTCATGCGCACAGCCATACCCTCGCCTGCCCGAAAAGCGGCCTTTGCCCTGACCGTGTCCGCCGTGCTCGTCACCACCGCCTGTACCGGTCAGGCCTCCTCCGGCGCCGACGACGACGCGTCGAAGGAGACGACCATCAACTTCTGGCACGCCTGGAGCGCGGACTCCGAGGTGGCCGGAGTGAAGGCGCTGGTCGCCGGCTTCGAGAAGGCGCACCCCAACATCCACGTCAACGTCGTCGGCAACATGACGGACGACAAGATCAACCAGGCGCTGCGCACGGGCGGCGACAAGGCCCCGGACGTCATCTCCTCGTTCACCACGAACAACGTGGGCAAGTTCTGCTCCTCGGGCGCGCTGGTCGACCTGAACCCCTTCTTCAAGAAGTCGGGGATCGACCCGGACAAGACCTTCCCGGCCGCGATGAACCAGTACACGCAGTTCGACGGCGACCGCTGTGCCGCGCCGCTCCTCGGCGACGCGTACGGGCTCTACTACAACAAGACGGCGTTCGAGAAGGCCGGCATCACCTCGCCGCCCAAGACGTGGTCCGAGTTCGAGGCCGACGCCAAGAAGCTGACGATCACCCAGGGCGACACCTACAAGCAGCTCGGTTTCATGCCGAACTACCACGGCTGGGAGACCACGACCGAGCACTACATGGGCCAGTTCTCACCCACCTACTTCGACAAGTCGGGCAAGTCCACGGTCGCCTCCGACCCGGCCGTCTCCGCCGCCTTCACCCTCCAGAAGAAGCTCGTCGACGAACTCGGCGGCTACCAGAAGCTGGAGAAGTACCGCGCCGGGCTCGGCGACGAGTGGGGCGCCAAGCACCCCTTCCAGACCGGCCAGGTGGCCATGCAGCTCGACGGTGAGTGGCGCCTCGGCATGGCCGTGGACGCCAAGCCCGGCTTCGACATCGGCGTCGCCCCGCTGCCCGTCCCCGACGACCAGGCCGACCAGTACGGCAAGGGCTACATCACCGGCACCATCGCCGGCATCGCCGCCAACAGCACCAAGCAGAACGCGGCCTGGGAGTTCCTGAAGTACATCACCACGGACACGGACGCGGTGGTCGGCTTCTCCAACGCCATCCACAACGTCCCCTCGACGCTCGCGGCCCTGAAGTCCCCGAAGCTGAAGTACGACCCGCGCTTCAAGACCTTCCTCGACATCGCCGCGAACCCGAACTCGACGACCGCCCCGTCCTCGATCAACGGCGGTGTGTACCTCACGACGATCCAGGAGCTCGGCTACGGCTACGAGAGCGGCAAGGTCACCGACCTGAAGAAGGGCCTCGCCGCCGCGGCCAAGCAGATCGACACGGACATCGCGCAGGCGAAGTGACGATGAGCACCCTCACTCTGGCGTCGAAGCGCCGCCGGTCCGGCCTCGCTGCGAAGCAGCGGAAACAGGCACTGCGTACGGCCGCCTTCATGTCGCCCTGGCTGATCGGCTTCACGGTCTTCTTCGCCTATCCGCTGCTCTCGACGGTCTACTTCTCGTTCATGCACTACGACGGCTTCAAGCCGCCGACCTGGAGCGGGACGAAGAACTGGACCTACGTCTTCGAGCACTACCCCTTCTTCTGGCCGGCCCTGCGCAACACCCTGTGGCTGGTCGTGGTGATGGTGTCGCTGCGGGTCGTCTTCGGACTCGGGGTCGGTCTGCTCATCACGAAGATCAAGACGGGGACGGGCGTGTTCCGGACCCTGTTCTACCTGCCGTACCTGGCCCCACCCGTCGCGGCCACCATGGCCTTCGCGTTCCTCCTCAACCCCGGTACGGGACCGGTAAACTCGATCCTTGAGAAGGTCGGCATCCCGGCGCCGGGCTGGTTCAACGACCCCACCTGGTCCAAGCCGGCCCTCACCCTGCTCGCCCTGTGGGGCATCGGCGACCTGATGGTCATCTTCATGGCCGCGCTGCTCGACGTGCCCCAGGAGCAGTACGAAGCCGCCGAGTTGGACGGGGCTTCGGCGTGGCAGCGGTTCCGGTTCGTCACCCTTCCCAACATCTCGCCGATCGTGATGTTCGCCGTGGTCACCGGCGTGATCCAGACGATGCAGTACTACACACAGCCACTCATCGCCGGAAAGGTCGCCTCGGGTGTGATCCAGGGCGCGGGCACCCAGTTCGAGCCCGGCTACCCGGACAAGTCCACGCTGACCCTCCCCCAGCTCGTCTACAACCTCGGCTTCCAGCGCTTCGACTACGGCTCCGCGTGTGTCGTCGCCCTCGTCCTCTTCGCCCTGTCGATGGTGTTCACCGCGTTCCTGATGCGGCGCCGGGGCGGTCTCATCCAGGCAGGTGACTGACCATGACCCAAGTACTGGACCGGCCGGTGGAGTCGAAGGCCCCTGCCTCGCCCGCCGAACGCACCGCCCGCCGCAAGGCACTCCTCGAATGGGTCGCGATCCACTCCCTGGGGATCGCCGCCGCCCTGTTCTTCACGCTGCCCTTCGTGTTCGTGTTCCTGACCTCGCTGATGAGCGACACCCAGGCCCTCAGCCGGGATCTGATCCCGCACACCTGGGAGTGGGGCAACTACAAGCGGGTCTTCGACACCCCGGGCTTTCTGACCTGGTGGCGCAACACGCTGGTCTACGCGGGACTGGGAACAGTCCTTACAGTCGTGTCGTCGATCCCGGTCGCCTACGCGCTCGCCAAGTTCCGCTTCCGGGGCCGCAATCTCTCCCTGATGCTGGTGATCTCGATGATGATGCTGCCGCCGCAGGTCGTCATCATCCCGATGTACCTGTTCTGGGCGAAGCAGCTCGACCTGTCCGGCACACTGTGGCCGCTGATCATCCCGATGGCGTTCGGGGACGCCTTCTCGATCTTCCTGCTCAGGCAGTTCCTGATGACGATCCCCAACGAGTACGTGGACGCGGCGAAGGTCGACGGCTGCGGCGATCTGCGCACCCTGCTGAAGGTCGTCGTCCCCATGGCCAGGCCCGGGATCGCGGCCGTCGCGCTCTTCCAGTTCTTCTACGCCTGGAACGACTACTTCGGCCCGCAGATCTACGCCTCGGAGAACCAGAACGCCTGGACGCTGAGCTACGGCCTGGAGTCCTTCAAGGGCATGCACCACACCGACTGGAACCTCACCATGGCCGCGACCGTACTGGTCATGGCCCCCGTGATCGTCGTGTTCTTCTTCGCGCAGAAGGCGTTCGTCGAGGGCGTCACGCTGACCGGAGTGAAGGGTTAAGCAGGCATGCCGCATCTCCCCGGGGGACAACCCCCGGACCCCCGGCCGATGAACACCGGCACCCGCGCCCGGAAGCGAGGCAGCCTGCAGTGAAACTCACAGTGGTCGGCGGAGGCTCGACCTACACCCCCGAACTCATCGACGGCTTCGCCCGGCTCAGGGACACCCTGCCCGTCGAGGAACTCGTCCTCGTCGACCCGGCCGCCGAGCGTCTGGAACTGGTCGGCGGCCTGGCCCGGCGCATCTTCGCCAAGCAGGGCCATGACGGCCGTATCGTCACCACGTCCGATCTGGACGCGGGCGTGGACGGCGCCGACGCCGTGCTGCTGCAACTCCGCGTCGGTGGCCAGGCCGCCCGTCAGCAGGACGAGACCTGGCCGCTGGAGTGCGGCTGCGTCGGCCAGGAGACGACCGGCGCGGGCGGCCTCGCCAAGGCGCTGCGCACGGTCCCGGTGGTCCTCGACATCGCCGAACGCGTCCGCCGCACCAACCCGGGCGCCTGGATCATCGACTTCACCAACCCGGTCGGGATCGTCACCCGCGCGCTCCTCCAGGCCGGGCACAAGGCGGTCGGGCTGTGCAACGTGGCGATCGGCTTCCAGCGGAAGTTCGCCGGGCTGCTCGGCGTCACGCCCGCTGACGTGCACCTCGACCACGTGGGCCTGAACCACCTCACCTGGGAGACCGGCGTACGGCTGGGCGGCCCCGAGGGCGAGGACATGCTGCCCAAGCTGCTCACCGAGCACGGCGAGGCGATCGCCGGCGACCTGCATCTGCCGCGCCCGCTCCTCGACCGGCTCGGGGTGGTCCCGTCGTACTACCTGCGGTACTTCTACGCACACGACGAGGTCGTACGGGAACTGCGCACCAAGCCGTCCCGGGCCGCCGAAGTGGCCGAGATGGAACGGCGGTTGCTGAAGATGTACGGCGACCCGGCCCTGGACGAGAAGCCGGAGCTGCTCGCCAAGCGGGGCGGCGCCTACTACTCGGAGGCGGCGGTCGACCTGGCCGCCGGGCTGCTCGGCGGGGGCGGCAGCCCCTACCAGGTGGTCAACACCCTCAACCGGGGCACGCTGCCCTTCCTGCCCGACGACGCGGTGATCGAGGTGCCGGCGGCGGTGGGTCCGAAGGGGCCTGCCCCGCTGGCGGTGCCCTCCGTGGACCCGCTGTTCGCGGGGCTGATGGCGAACGTCACGGCCTACGAGGACCTGGCGCTGACGGCAGCCCTGCGCGGCGGCCGGGAGCGGGTCTTCAAGGCGCTGCTCGCCCACCCCCTCATCGGCCAGTACGAGTACGCCGAAGCCCTCACCGACCGACTGATCGCACACAACCGGGAGCATCTCGCGTGGGCCTGACCGCATGTGTCCTAGCCGTCGACGCGGGCAACAGCAAGACCGACGTGGCGGTCGTGGCGGCCGACGGAAGCGTCCTCGCCACGGCCCGCGGCGGTGGGTTCCGGCCGCCCGTGGTGGGGGTCGAGACGGCGGTGGACACCGTCGCCGACGCGGTGGAGCGGGCCTTCGCCGCGGCCGGGGTGAGCTCGGTGGAGCACGTCTCGGCGTGTCTGGCCAACGCCGACTTCCCGGTGGAGGAGGAGCAGTTGGCGGCGGCACTGCACGCACGTGCGTGGGGGGCTGCCGTCGAGGTCCGCAACGACACCTTCGCGATCCTCAGGGCCGGGGTCACCGAACCGCGCGGGGTCGCCGTGGTGTGCGGCGCCGGCATCAACTGCGTCGGCATGCGCCCCGACGGCCGTACCGCCCGCTTCCCGGCGCTCGGCCGGATCTCCGGCGACTGGGGCGGCGGCTGGGGCCTCGCCGAGGAGGCGCTGTGGCACGCGGCCCGCGCGGAGGACGGGCGGGGCGTCGACACCGACCTCGCGCGCGTGCTCCCGGCTCACTTCGGACTGCCGTCCATGTACGCCCTCGTCGAGGCCCTGCACCTGGAGGACATCGCCCCGGCCCGCCGCCACGAACTCACGCCGGTGCTCTTCGCCACGGCCGCCGCCGGTGACCGCGTGGCCCGCTCGCTCGTCGACCGCCTGGCCGAGGAGGTGGTGTCGATGGCCACGGTGGCACTGACCCGCCTCGATCTTCTCGACGAGGCGACCCCGGTCCTGCTCGGCGGCAGCGTCCTGGCCGCCCGGCACCCCCAACTGGACGACGGCGTACGCGAACTCCTCGCCGTGCGCGCCCCCAAGGCCGTACCGCGGGTGGTGACGGCCGGCCCGGTCCTGGGCGCCGCCCTGCTCGGCCTTGACCGGGTGGGGGCGCCCCCGGAGGTGCAGGCGCGAGTACGGGCGTACTACGAGAACTGACCGAGCACCGCGTCGGCGAGCGCGGACACGGACTCCGTCCCGACGTCGACGCGGGCCAGTCCCAGTCGGTCCACCGCCTCCACCATGAGCTCCTGATACCGCACGCTCCGTGCCAGGAACTTGTCCATCAGGGCCCGCTCCCCCTCCGACGCCTCGTCGTAACACCCACCCGCACGGATCCGGGCGCGCACGACGCCTTCGTCAGCGGTGAGCCATACGGCGGCCGTGTGCGGGGCGTCCAGCAGCGCGACCCGCTCCGGCCAGAGCGCGGAGCCCTCCAGGACCAGGCCCGGTCCGGTGGCGTGCGCCCCGACGAGTTCCTCGATGCGGGGCCACAGACGCTCGTAGTGGGCGAGGACCGAGTCGATCAACTCGTCCACGTCGAGGGTCGCGTAGTGCTCGGCCACATGGGGCGGCACCTCCCGCTCCGGCGTACGCCACGGCCGCCCCGGGTGTCTCGCCAGGAGATCCGTCGACCGGTGCTCGAAGCCGAGCCGCTCGGCGATCGCCCCGGCAACCGTGGACTTGCCGGTATTGGACGTTCCGCCGATCATCACCACACATACCCCGCGCACGACGGCGACCCTACGCGCCCCCAGGGGGAACCGAACCGATTCCCATGGCGTATTCATGGGCAAGGGGTGGTGCGGGGGCGCGGCCGGGCCGTGCGCAGGCGATCCGATGCGATCCGATCAAGATCCAGCCAAGGCCGGTGCGGATGTCGGTCCCGGCAGCGATACTTGCGGCGACGGATGACCATGGGGGAGGTCAAACAGTGACACACCCGCCGAAGAGCAGCGCGGCGCCACCGGGTTCCGGGGTGCCCACCATGCCGTCCGTACCGCCGCAGCCGGGCCCTCCGGCTCCGGCCTCCCAGGCACCCCCGCCCGCGCCGGCGCCGGAGGCGGCACCCGCCCGTCGTACGGCCTTCGCCGAGGGCTTCGACCAGGTGCGCGCGGCCGCCACCACCGAACCGGGCCGGCTGCGCATCATCGGCGCGGCACTCGCCCTGCTCGTCGTCCTCTTCGGCGCGGTGACCGCCTGGCAGACCAACGACCGGGCCGCCGCCGCGGACGACGTGCTGAACAAGAGCCAGCCGCTCAGCAGCGCCGCCGCCGACATCTACCGGTACCTGGCCGACGCCAACACCGCGGCCTCCAGCGGCTTCCTCGCCGGCGGTCAGGAGACGCCCGACTCCCGCAAGCGGTACGAGGACGACATCGACCTGGCCGCGGCCGGTCTGGTCAAGGCCGCCTCGAACTCCGACCCGGACTCCCCGGCGGCGAAGACCGTGGCCGAACTCAACACCCTGCTGCCGGAGTACAAGGGCCTGGTGGAGCGGGCCCGTACGTACAACCGCCAGGGCTTCCCGGTCGGCGGCGCCTATCTGCGCTACGCCAACGAGAAGATGCAGGAGGAGATGCTCCCGAAGGCGCAGAACCTCTACACGAGCGAGAACCGGCGGCTGCGCGCCGACTACGCCGACGCCACGCCCTACCCGTGGGCCGCGATCGGCCTCGGCGTGCTGGCCCTCGCGGGGCTCGCGTGGGCCCAGCACCGCAACTACCGGCGCACCAACCGGGTCCTCAACCACGGTCTGGTCGCCGCCACGGCGACGGCCACCGTGGTGCTGCTGTGGCTGGTCGTCGGCCACACCGTCGCGCGCGCGGGTCTCAACGACTCCTACGACCACGGGGTACGCTCGCTCAACGTGCTGCACGACGCCCGGATCGCCTCCCTGAAGGCGCGCGGCAACGAGAACCTCACCCTGGTGGCCCGCGGCGCGGAGACCATCACCAAGAAGAACGCCCAGGGCGAGGACGTCACGTACGACGCCTACGACTACGACTTCGACCAGGACATGAACACCCTCGGCAAGGGCCTGGCCGAGGCGTCGAAACTCGCCGACGACAGCAGCGGCGAGAAGCCGGTCACCGCGGCCGAGGGCAACATGACGGTGTGGAAGCAGCGCCACACCGCGGCCCGCGCGCAGGACGACAACGGCAACTACGAAGAGGCGCTCACCCGGGTCATCGGCGGCAAGGGCGCGACCGGCGAGTGCTTCGACAGCGTCGACAAGAACCTCGCCACGGCCCTGACGCATGAGGAGGCCGAGTTCAAGCAGTCGGCCGGCGACGGTCTGGACGCGATGACCGGTCTTTCGGTGGGTGCCGCCGTACTGGCCGTGCTGGGCGCGGCCGGTGCGGTGCTGGGCATCGGGCGCAGGCTGTCGGAGTACCGGTGAGAGGGGGCGTGACGATGCGGATGCGTGGACGTGTGCGGGCCGGTCTCAGGGGCTGGGGCGGTGTCGGGGCGATGGCGGTCGTCTGCGCCCTGGTGTTCGCCTTCGCACTGCTGCTGCCGCTGACCCAGTCGCACGGCGACGGCGGCATGGGCACCGGCGGCACGCGCGTGGCCCACGCCGAGCAGGCGGCGGACGACGATCCGTGCGACAACCCGACGATCAAGGCGCACCCTGAGGAACAGACCCTGTCCCCTTCGAGCGCGGACGGCCCGACCATCGACAAGATCAAGGCCCGCCAGGGCGAGAAGCGCAAACTGATCGTCGGTGTCGACCAGAACAGCTACCGCTGGGGCTACCGCAACCCCAACGGCGGCGCCGAGGCCGACCTGGAGGGCTTCGACATCGACCTGGTGCACCGGATCGCCCAGGACATCCTCGGTGACGCGAACGCCGTGCAGTTCAAGGCGATCCCCACCAACCAGCGCATCCCGGCCATACAGAAGGGCCGGGTGGACATGATCGTGCGCACGATGACCATCAACTGCTCCCGCCTGTCCGACGTGGCGTTCTCGGCGCCGTACTTCAAGACCGGCCAGCAGGTCCTCGCCCCCAAGTCCTCGGACATCAAGGGCTACAACAGCACTCTGGCGAACAAGAAAATCTGCACGGCGGAGGGCTCGACCGCCTTCAGCAAGCTGGACGAGGACAAGGATTCGGGGGATCTCGTCACCTCCGCGAACATCAGGACCACCGTCCCCAACCAACTCGACTGCCTCGTCAGGCTCCAGCTCGGCGAGGTCGACGCCGTGGTCACCGACGGCGCGCTGGCCGCCAGCCAGGCCGCCCAGGACCCCACGGTCGAACTGAAGGGCTCTCCCTTCACCACCGAGTACTACGGCGTGGCGATGAAGAAGGACGCCGACGACCTGGTACGCCGGGTCAACCAGATTCTGGTGGACTACCGAAGGGACACCACCGACGGCTGGCAGGCGTCGTACAACAGGTGGCTGTCCGCCACACTGGACGAGGACTCGGCGAAGTCGGAGCCGCCCCCACCGCGGTACCTGCGCAAGAGCTGACAGACAGGCAACCAGCCTCAATACGACGACGACTCGCAGCGAGAGGTGATCGATGGGCGTCACGGGACCTCCCGGGCCGGTGATGGACCGGGACGAGGTGGACCGTGCGCTGGCTCGGCTCGGGGCGGAGCACGAGGCGATCGAGACCTCGCTCCTCGCCTTGCAGGACCACGCGGGCCGCAGGCTCCTCGAAGGAGCCGACCTCACCGGCGTCACCAAGGAGTGCTGGACGTCCGCCGACGCCTCGATCACCCTGCTGTGGGCGTACTTCGACGCGTACACGGACGCGCTGCGCTCCGCCCGGGAGATCCGCTCCCGCCGCCGCTGGTCCAGCCGCGAGGACCTGGTGGAGCTGACCGAGCTGCTGCGCGGTGAGGCGGTCACGATCGCGGGTTCGGCGACCGCCACGGCCAACGCACCCACTCTGCAGGGCAGTTCGAGCAAGCTGAGCGAACAGTTCTCGCTCGTCACACTCGTCGAGCGGATGAACGAGCTGTACGCGACGAGCCTGGACATGGTGGTCGCCGCCGACGCGGTGTGGTCGGCGCTGCCCGCCCGCATCGACTTACTGGCCGCCGAACTCCAGCGCACCCGACAGCTCGCGCACTCCGTCGGCGTGCGCCCCGGAGAGCACCCGGCCGGGGACGACCTGGAGCGCATCACCCGCACCCTCACCTCGCTCCGCGAGCAGGTGATCTCCGACCCGCTGGCCTTCTGGCAGCGCGCCCAGGGCAGTTCGGCGCCCGGTGGCGGAAAGCCGGACACCACGTCCTACGACCGTGAGGCGCGGGCCCTTGAGGACGTGCGCCGGGAGATCGACGCCGTGCTCACCGTCCGTCAGGACGCGGAGGCCCGGCTGGTCAGGCTGCGGGACGTGCTCTCCCGCGCCGACCGCACACTCGCCGAGGCGCGCACCGCGCGCGGTGAGGTCCTCGCGAAGATCGCCGCGACGGAGGTGCCTGTTGTCGGCGGACCGCCGACCGTGCTGCAGGAGCAGCTGGCGACGGCCGCCGAGTACCGCAGACACGCCCAGTGGCACCGCCTGTCCCCGCTCCTGGAGTCCCTGGAGCAGAAGGCGGAGGACGAACTGCTGCGCGCCCGCGAGTCGTTGACCGCGGTCACCCAGCCGCTCGCGGTCCGCGCGGAACTGCGTGGCCGCCTGGACGCGTACAAGGCGAAGGTCGCGCGGCACGGCCTGGCCGAGGACCCGTTCCTGATCGAGCGCTACGACGCGGCCCGGCGGATGCTGTGGAGCGCGCCCTGCGACCTGCGGGTCGCCGAACAGGCCGTACTGCGCTACCAGCACGCGGCCGCCGAACTGCTGGGCGCCCCGCGGGTGCCGCAGGACCGTAGGGGGCCCGGAGCGTGAGTGACCAAGGGGGTTCAGCGTCATGAGTCAGGCACAGCAGCCCTGCCAGCGCCCCGGCTGCGAGGGTGGTTACGAGGACATGGGCGGCGGCGAGCTGTACTGCGACACCTGCGGCCTCGCGCCGGTCGTCTCGGCCGGAGGCGCGGGCGGTTCGGCGCCCACCGGCTTGACCGGAGGCGGCAAGGGCTCGCAGGGCAGCGGCAGTTCCCGTTCCACCAGCCGTGGTTCCTCGCGTACGTCCTCGCACTCGTCGAAGTCACGACGCTCGGTGTCGGGACGGCTCTCGCGCTCGGTCTCCGGGAAGTCCACGAGCCGTTCGGTGTCGGTGCGCAGCTCCGGCTCGTCCGCCGGTTCGACCGGGCGGGGCCGGCTCGGTGCGGGCCTCGTCGAGGTGCCCGGGGTGCCGCGGCCCGACCCGCGCGAGATGGTCCTGGAGAACCCCGAGGTGCCCGAGCGCAAGCGGTTCTGCTCACGCTCCGACTGCGGGGCCCCGGTGGGGCGTTCGCGCGGGGACCGGGCCGGGCGCACGGAGGGGTTCTGCACGAAGTGCGGCCACCCGTACTCGTTCGTGCCGAAGCTGAAGTCCGGCGACATCGTGCACGGCCAGTACGAGGTCGCGGGCTGCCTCGCGCACGGCGGCCTCGGCTGGGTCTACCTCGCCGTGGACCGCGCGGTGTCCGACCGCTGGGTGGTCCTGAAGGGCCTGCTGGACACCGGTGACCAGGACGCGATGGCCGCCGCGATCTCCGAGCGGCGCTTCCTCGCGGAGATCGAGCACTCCAACATCGTGCGGATCTACAACTTCGTGGAGCACCTCGACCAGCGCACCGGCTCGCTCGACGGCTACATCGTCATGGAGTACGTCGGCGGCAAGTCGCTCAAGGAGATCGCCAACGGCCGCCGCTCGGCCGCCGGCAAGCGGGATCCGCTGCCGGTGGAGCAGGCCTGTGCCTACGGCATCGAGGCCCTGGAGGCGCTCGGCCACCTGCACAGCCGCAACCTCCTGTACTGCGACTTCAAGGTCGACAACGCCATCCAGACCGAGGACCAGCTCAAGCTCATCGACATGGGCGCGGTGCGCAGGATGGACGACGAGGAGTCGGCCATCTACGGCACGGTGGGCTACCAGGCGCCCGAGGTCGCGGACGTGGGCCCGTCCGTCGCCTCCGACCTCTACACGGTCGCCCGCACCCTGGCCGTCCTCGCCTTCGACTTCCAGGGCTACACCAACGTCTTCGTCGACTCGCTCCCCGACCCCGACAACATCGAGGTCTTCCGCCAGTACGAGTCCTTCTACCGCCTGCTGGTCCGGGCGACCGACCCCGACCCGGCCCGCCGTTTCGCCTCCGCGCAGGAGATGTCGGAGCAGCTGACGGGGGTTCTGCGCGAGGTCGTCTCGCTGCAGACGGGCCGCGCGCGCCCGGCCCTGTCCACTCTCTTCGGTCCCGAAGTCCGGGTCACCGACACGGAGTTGTTCCCGAGGCTGGACGGGGAGGTGTCACGGTTGGGAGTGCGGGTGTCGCCGTCGCGGAAACCCTCTGTCAGTGCAGTCGGCGCCGGAGCCGTCAAAGCGCTCGTCAAGCCGGCCGACGCTGCCGTCGCCGCCCTCGCGCTCCCCGTCCCCCACGTCGACCCCTCCGACCCCAACGCCGGTTTCCTCGCCGGGCTCATGACCACCGCGCCCGCCGAGCTGCTCGGTGCCCTCGCGGCCGCGCCGGCGGCCTCCGCGGAGACGCGGCTGCGGCAGGTGCGGGCCTGGCTGGAGAACGGCGACGCGCACACCGCGGACGAGGCGCTGCGACACCTTGAGGACGAGCGGCCCGACGACTGGCGGGTGGTCTGGTACCGGGGTGTCGCCGCGCTGGTGACCGGCGACCACGAGGCCGCCGCACTCGCCTTCGACGCGATCTACGACGCCTTCCCCGGCGAACCCGCCCCCAAGCTCGCCCTAGGCCTGTGCGCGGAGGTGCTCGGCCAGCTCGACAACGCCGCGGAGTACTACCGCCTGGTCTGGTCGACCGACCCGAGCTATGTGAGCGCCGCGTTCGGCCTGGCCCGCGTACAGCTCGCGACCGGGGACCGCCGTAGTGCCGTGAAGACGCTGGAGTCGGTGGCGGAGTCCTCCATCCACTACACCGCCGCCCGGGTGGCTGCCGTCCGCGCACGGCTGCGTCAACGCACCGCGACGGCGGCCGACGTACCCTTCCTGGACGACCTGACCGCCGCCGCCGGGCAGGTCGAGGCGCTGGACGCGTACGGTCTGGATCCGGCGCGCCGCGAGCAGTTGTCGGCGGAGGTGCTGGGCGCGGCCCTGGACTGGATACTCTCCGGTGGCCAGGAATCCGTCGCTCCCGCCGCCGGGGGACGGGCACTGCTCGGCAGCGGACTGGACGAGCGAGGACTGCGCTTCGGCCTGGAGCGTGCCTACCGCACGCTGGCCCGGCTCGCGCAGGGCGGCGAGGAGAGGATCGACCTGGTGGAACGAGCCAACCGTTACCGCCCCCGGACGTGGGTGTAGTTGATGTCGCAGATGCCCCAGCAGACCGCCCTGTCGAGGTGCCCGAGTTGCGAGGAACCCCTTGAGTCGGGCGACCGTTTCTGCGGTGCGTGCGGATACGACCTGTCCGCGGTACCGGCGCAGCCGGACGACCACCCGACCATCGCCATGAACGGCGCGCCCCCGGGCGGCCCCTGGCCGGAGGTCTCGCACCCCCCGGCCGAGCTCCATCTGCCGACCGACCTCCAGGGCTCCGCCTCCGGCGATCATGAACTGCCCCGGTCGGGGCCGGTCGTCGGGTCGCCGGTCTCCCCCGCCTCCGGTGTGCGCTTCGACCGCCCGCCGGAGCCCGACGAGTACGTTCTGCAGGCGCCGACCCACGGGTGACCGCCGAACTGCCCACCCCAGCCGAAGGAACCAAGGTGTGCGTGGCCTGCCGGGCCGGCCGAGTCGACCACGACGGCTACTGCGAGAACTGCGGTCACGCCCAGCCCCGCGAGCGCGATCACATGGAGCAGGAGGCCGGGCCGATCGCCGCCGTCAGCGACCGCGGCCTGCGCCACCACCGCAACGAGGACGCCTTCACCCTCGGCAACACCCTCCTGCCCGACGGCTCGCCGGCGACCTTCGCGGTCGTCTGCGACGGCGTGTCCTCCGCGACCCGCCCCGACGACGCCTCCCTGGCCGCGTCCCGGGCCGCGGCCGACGCCCTGCTGACCGCCCTGCCGCAGGGCACCCACCCCCAGCAGGCCATGCACGAGGCGATCGTCGCCGCCTCCCGCGCGGTCAACTCCCTGGCCAACGAGCCCGCCACGGCCCGTGAACACCAGCCGCACCAGAACGCCCCCGCGTGCACGATCGTCAGCTCGGTCGTCACCCCGAGCCTGCTGGTCGTCGGCTGGGTCGGCGACAGCAGGGTCTACTGGGTTCCCGCGGACCGCAGCTCACCCCCGGCCCGGCTCACCGAGGACGACTCGTGGGCCGCGCAGATGGTCGCCGCGGGCCTGATGAACGAGGCCGAGGCGTACGCCGACGAGCGCGCCCACGCGATCACCGGCTGGCTCGGCGCGGACGCCTACGAACTCGACCCGCACACCGCTTCCTTCAAGCCGGACCGGCCTGGTGTGGTGGTGGTGTGCACGGACGGCCTGTGGAACTACGCGGAGGCGGCCGACGAGATGGCGGAGGCCGTGCCGGCCGACGCCGCCGCGCGCCCCCTGCACAGCGCCCGGGTCCTGGTCGGCCACGCCCTGGACGGCGGGGGCCACGACAACGTAACAGTGGCCGTCGTGCCGTTCCCCATCCCCTCGCAGGGGGCAGGATCGGCCTGAGGCCACACACACGGGGGTACCTCGGCGGACCGGAGGGGACCGGTCCGCGATCAGCCATCACCTCACGACTGTGAGGTTTCCGAGGGGGATTTGAGTAGGCATGGCCAATTTCTCGAAGTCGAACGTGCCGCAGTTCTCGATGGACGTCTACCAGAACGAGTTCCTGCCGGAGGGCGGCCGCGAGGTCAACGCGATCGTCACGGTGACCGTGACCGGCGGCGGCACGATCGGAAGCGCGGTCGCCGCACCCCATCTGTACGCGGCGGGCCAGGGGCCCTCGGCGGCGGTCGCGGTCATGGTCGACTGCTCGGGCTCCATGGACTACCCGCCGACCAAGATGCGCAACGCCCGCGACGCCACGTCCGCCGCGATCGACACCCTGCGCGACGGCGTGCACTTCGCGGTGATCGGCGGCACACACGTGGCGAAAGAGGTGTACCCCGGTAACGGCCGCCTGGCGGTCGCCGACGCCACCACCCGCGATCAGGCCAAGCAGGCCCTGCGCAAGCTCAGCGCAGGCGGCGGTACGGCCATCGGCACCTGGCTGCGCCTCGCCGACCGCCTGCTGTCCTCGGCGGACGTCGCCATACGCCACGGCATCCTGCTCACCGACGGCCGCAACGAACACGAGTCACCGGAAGACCTCAAGGCCTCCCTCGACGCCTGCGCCGGGAGCTTCACCTGCGACGCCCGCGGGGTGGGCACCGACTGGGAAGTGAAAGAAGTCACAGGGATCGCCTCCGCCCTGCTCGGCACCGCCGACATCGTCGCCGACCCGGCGGGGCTCGCCGCCGACTTCACGCAGATGATGGAGGCGGCCATGGGCAAGGAGGTCGCGGACGTCGCCCTCCGGGTGTGGACCCCGGTCGGCACCACCATCAAGTTCGTCAAGCAGGTCGCGCCCACCGTCGAGGAACTCACCGACCGCCGCACCGAGGCCGGTCCGCGGGCCGGGGACTACCCCACGGGCTCCTGGGGAGACGAGTCCCGTGACTACCACGTCTGTGTCGAGGTCCCGTCCGCGAACCTCGGCCAGGAGATGCTCGCCGCCCGGGTCTCGCTGGTCGTCCCACAGCCCGACGGCACCGCCCAGAACCTGGGCGCGCAGGGCCTCGTACGGGCCGTCTGGACCGACGACATGGTCGCCTCGACGTCGATCAACCCGCAGGTCGCCCACTACACCGGCCAGGCCGAACTGGCACAGGCCATCCAACAGGGCCTCGATCTGCGCAAAGCGGGCGATATCGATGGAGCGACGGCCAAACTGGGCCGGGCCGTCCAGCTCGCGAACGACTCGGGGAACGCCGATACTGCGAAACTGCTTTCGAAGGTGGTCGACGTGGTCGACGCCACGACAGGTACTGTGCGACTGAAGGCGAAGGTCGAGGAGGCCGACGAGATGACTCTCGAGACACGGTCGACAAAGACAGTTCGTGTAAAGAAGTAGACAGTTACCGACGTAGAAGTTCCCTGATCCGAGAGGGGGAAGCGCCGACATGCCGACCTGCCCGAACGGACACCAGTCGGGTTCCGACGACTGGTGCGAGGTCTGCGGTCACCGCATGGCCGGTGCCGTACCTCCGCCCCCTCCGCCGCCGCCCGCACCGGGTGGGGGCGGCTACGGCTTCCCGCCGCCCGGCGGCCCCGGGGGCCAGCCCGGCGGACGTCCGCATCTGTCCGCCGTACCGGACGCCGAGCCGGAGCTCTGCCCGCAGTGCCGTACGCCCCGTGAGGGCGGTGCGCCCTTCTGCGAGGAGTGCCGGTGGAACTTCCTGACGAACACGGCGACGTCATACACCCCGGCCGCCCCGCGCCCGCCGGCCGGCTCCGGGGGCCCGCCCTCGCACTTCCAGCAGCAGCCGGCGCCGGGTCCGTCCTTCGGCGGCGGCGGTGACTCGTACGAGTACCAGGGCTCGCGCCCGTCCCAGGTGAACCGCCCCGCCGAACCGATCCCGTTCGGCTCGGAGCAGTCGGGCCGCTCGGGTCCGGGCGGGCCTGGTGGTCCCGGTGCCGGTCCTGGTGGTTTCGGTGGGCCCGGAGGTCCCGGTGGCCCCGGTGGTCAGTCCGGGTTCCCCGGTGACCCGGGACGGCCCGGAGCTCCTGGCGGCCCCGGCGCACCTGGCTCCTCCGGCCCTTCCGGTTTCCCTGGCGGCCCCGGCGGCCCCGGGCCTTCCGGTTACCCCGGCGAGCCGTCCCGTCCCGGTGGCCCCGGACCTTCCGGTCCTGGCGGCCCGCAGGGCTTCCCGGGCGACCCCGGCCGCCCAGGCTCACCCGGCCCCTCCGGTTTCCCCGGTGACCCCTCCCGACCCGGCGGCCCCGGCCCCTCCGGTTTCCCCGGTGACCCCTCGCGACCCGGTGGTCCCGGCGGCGGTCCTGGCGGTCCTGGCGGTCCCGGCGGCTACGGCTATCCGCAACCCGGCTCCACCCAGCCCGGCCCCTCGGGCCCCGGCGCTGGTCCTGGCGGCCCTGGCGGCCCCGGCGGCCCGCAGGGCTTCGGTGGCAACCCCACGCAGCCCGGCCCCTCGGGTCCGGGTGGCCCCGGCGCCCCGCAGGGCTTCGGCGGCGGTCCTTCGCAGCCCGGTCCGTCCGGTCCTGGCGGCCCGCAGGGCTTCCCGGGCGGCCCCTCCGGTCCTGCCGGTGGCCCCGGTGGTCCGCCGAACTTCGGCGCCGACCCCTCCCGCCCGGTCCCGCCGCCCCCCGGCCCCGGTGCCACGAGCGGAGCCCCGCAGGCCTTCCAGGCACAGGGCGCACCGGCCCCGCCCGCCTTCCCGCAGGAGACCGGCCGGCCCCAACAGGGCGGCCCGTCCTTCGGCGGCGGAGCCGACGACTGGGTCATCTCCCCGCCCGGTCCCGGCGGCGGTCCTGGTGGCCCCGGCGGCTACGGCTACCCGCAGCCCGGTTCCACCCAGGCCCCGCCCGGCCCGCCCGGCCCGTCCTTCCCGCAGCAGCCCGCGACCTGGACGGCGACGATCGGCCCGGACCGCGACTACTTCATGGCGATGATGCAGCGCTCGGGCCCCGAGGCCGCGGGCCTGAACCTGCCCGCGTACTCGCCCGAGCAGCAGCGCGCCCTCACCGGCAACCAGATCACCATCGGCCGCCGCCGGCACTCCACCGGCGACACCCCCGACGTCGACCTGTCGGTGCCGCCGGAGGACCCCGGTGTCTCGCACCAGCACGCGGTGCTGGTGCAGCAGCCGGACGGTTCCTGGGCGGTCGTCGACCAGAACTCGACGAACGGCACCACGGTCAACGGCGCGGAAGAGCCGATCACTCCGTTCGTGCCGGTTCCGCTGCAGGACGGCGACCGGGTGCATGTGGGGGCGTGGACGACGATCACGATTCGGCGGGGCTAGGGCTGCCCCAGGGCGGTCTGTCGGCTGCGGGCCGGTGGGGGCTGGTCGCGCGGTTCCCCGCGTCCCTGGGTCGGCTCAGCCCAGGAGGGGCCAGGTGTACGGTCCCTCCGGCTGGTCCAGCCACGCCCACTGCCGTTCCGCCTCGACCGTGACGCCGTAGCGTTCCCGAGGCGGCCGTCCCTCACGCTCCCACAGCGCGTACGCCTCCCGTGGCTCCAGGCTGCCGCGGCTCAACGCCAGCAGGAACCGGAACAGTTCGCTCTCCCTGGCCCGGCGCGGGATCCCGCCCAGCTCGACGAACTCCTCGTCGTGCCGGTCGCCACCGCGCAACGGCACGAAGTAGGCGGGCGTATGCAGGAACCGCCCCTCCGCGTGCCCGGCGTCCCGCACGGTCAGGGCGATCAGGCCGGTGGCGAGCGGGGCCAGGATCCGGGCACCGGGCAGGCACTGCGCGAGCCAGGCGACCGGGACCGACGACAGGGTGCAGGTGGCGATGATCCGGTCGAAGGGGGCGCGTTCGGGCACCCCGCGCGCGCCGTCGCCGGTGACGACGACGGGGTGGTACCCGGCGGCGGCCAGATGTCCGCGCGCCGCCTCGGTGATCTCCGGCTCCAGGTCGACGGTGGTGACGAGCGAGTCGTCGCCGAGCCGGTGCGCGAGCAGCGCCGCGTTGTAGCCGGTGCCTGCGCCGATCTCCAGGACCCGGTCACCCTCCCGCACCCGCAGCTCGGCCAGCATCATCGCCATCAGCGAGGGCTGGCTGCTGGAGGAGACCAGTTCCCCGTCGCGCAGCCGGGTCGCCAGCGGGGCGTCGCCGTAGGCCCCGCGCACCCAGCGCTCACGGGCGCGCGGGTCGGGGTTCTCGCCCCACCGCCGCTCGTAGCCCCCCATGACGCCGACGTAGTAGTACGGCACGAAGAGATGCCGTGGCACCGCCTCGAAGGCCTCCCGCCACACCGGGTCGGCCGCCCAGGCCCCACTCGCGTCGATCTCCCGCACCAGCGCCGCCCGTGCCGAGGCGGCGAGTTCGGCGAGGTCCCTGTCGAGAGCATGCGCGCTCATACCTCCACTCTGCACCCTGAGCGCGAGAGGTCCTAAGCCTTGAGTCCTGGTCCACCCCGTCTGAGACCATGGGTGGTGTGAAAGAGATCCGGCGCGGCACGCTTCAGACGCAGACCTTCTACGAGCAGGTCGGCGGGGAGGAGACCTTCCGCCGCCTCGTCCACCGCTTCTACGCGGGAGTCGCCGAGGACCCCATACTGCGGCCCATGTACCCCGAGGAGGACCTCGGGCCGGCCGAGGAGCGGCTCGTGCTGTTCCTGATGCAGTACTGGGGCGGTCCCACGACGTACAGCGACAACCGCGGCCACCCCCGGCTGCGCATGCGCCACGCCCCCTTCACCGTCAACCGCGAGGCGCACGACGCCTGGCTGAGGCACATGCGGGACGCCGTGGACGAGCTCGGTCTGTCCGAGGAGCACGAGACGGAGCTGTGGAACTACCTGACGTACGCGGCCGCTTCGATGGTGAACACCGCAGACTGAACACCGCAGCCTGAACACCGACCACTGAGTCCCGGATTCCGGTCGCTTTCCGGGCAGCGGTCGCCGGATTCCGGTCACAATCCGGTCAAGCCCGCGCTACAAGCGCTTACCCCTGACCGCCCCCTCTGACATCCTCGCCCGGAGGTCTGGACAACACGGTGGGGGACCGGGTGACGGGGTTCGGGGGAATCGCACGCTTCGTGTTCCTGCGCGCGCGGGCGCACCGCCTGCTGCTCGCCGCCGCGTTGCTCACGGTCCTGCTGACCACCGCGGTCCTGGCGACCCTCACCGCCTACTCCGGCGCGATCGGCGACGCGGCCCTGCGCCACGCCCTCCAGGACCCGCGCAACGCCGCCGACACCGCCCTGGTCGTCAAGGCCGACGTACCGAAGGACCGTCGTACGGCCGCCGACACCGCCGTACGCAAGGTGGCGCGGCGGACGTTCGACGGGTTACCGGTGACCGTGCGGACGTTCCTGCGGTCGGGCCCGTACGCGCTGCCGCGGTCGTTGCAGCCCGAGTCCGCGCGTTCCGGGGACCCTGATCTCACCCACTTCGCGGCGCTGGACCGCAGCCGGGTGCGGCTGGTCGAGGGGCGGCTGCCAGGCCCCGCTGACGGGCTCGTCGAGGTGGCGCTCCCGCAGTCCGCCGCCCGCGCCCTCCGCCTCGGCCCCGGCGCCCGCCTCACCCTCGCCGACCGGCTGCGCGGCCCGGCGGTGCGGGTCACGGTGACCGGCCTGTACCGGCCCGTCCGCGCGGACGACCCGTACTGGCTCCTCGACGACCTGCACGGGCGGGGCGTCAACAAGCTCGACTTCACGACATACGGCCCCCTGCTCGCCGATCCCGGTGTGCTGACCGCCGGGACGGTGAGCGCCGGGGCGTCGGGCTGGCTGGCGTCGGCCGACTTCGCGGCGGTGACGACCGCGCGCACCCACGCGCTGCGCGAGGCGGCCCTCGCCGGGAACGCGGCGCTGCGCAAGGAGTCGTCGCTGGGCGGCGCGACCACCGCCGCCACCTCCCTTCCCGAGGTCCTCGACCGCACCGACCGCTCCCTGCTCGTCTCCCGCTCCACCCTTCTGATCGTCGCCCTGCAACTGGTGCTGCTCGCGGGCTGCGCCCTGCTGCTGGTGGCCGGCCTGCTGAGCAGTGAACGCAGCGGTGAGAGCCGGCTGCTGCTGGCGCGCGGCTCCTCCCGGGCCCGGGTAGCGGGCCTCGCCGCCCTGGAGGCCCTGCTCCTCGCACTGCCCGCGCTGCTGTGTGCCCCGCTGCTGGCGGGCCCGCTGACCCGGCTGCTGGCCGAGCGTGGTCCGCTGGCCCGGATCGGGTTGCACCTGGAGGTGCCTGGGAGCGGGCGGCCCGCGGTGTGGCTGGTGGCCGCGGGAGTGGCGCTCGGGTGTGCGCTGGCGGTGACCGTGCCGGCGCTGACCTCGTCCTTCGCGCGCGGCCGGGCACGGTCGCTGCCCGGTGCGGTGCGCTCGGGCGCGGACCTCGGGCTGCTGGCCGTGGCCGGGGTGGCGTACGGTCAGCTCAGCCGTCAGACCTCCGGTGCGGTGTCCGACGACACCTCCGGCACGCTGGGCGTGGACCCGCTGCTGGTGGCCGCGCCCGCGCTCGCGCTGTTGGCCGGCACGGTGCTGACGCTGCGGCTGCTGCCCCCGCTGGCCCGGCTCGCCGAACGCCGGGCGACCGGCGGGCGTGGCCTGACCGCGGCCATGGCGGGCTGGCAGATCGCCCGCCGCCCGATGCGCGGGGCGGGACCGGTGCTGCTGCTGGTGCTCGCGGTGGCACTGGGCATGCTGGCGATCGGACAGGGCGCCTCCTGGGACCGCTCGCAGTCCGACCAGGCCGACTTCCGGGCCGGGGCACCGGTGCGGGTGCTGACCTCCGGGGACGCGGGTCTCGGCCGTACCGAGCAGTACGCGGCCGTGCCGGGCGTACGGCGGACCGCCCCCGGCGCCCGGTCCGAACTCCCGCTGTCCGGTAGCCGGGTGGCGACGGTGCTGGCCCTCGACACCTCGCGCGCCTCGATGCTCATCCGTCCCGACCTGCACTCCGGGCCGTTCCTCCAGGGCCTCGGCCCCAAGGGCTCGACCACGGGCGTGAAGGTGCCCGCGGACACGGCCCGGCTGCGGCTGACGGCATCCCTGCGGGGTTCCGTCCCGAGTACGACGGCACAGGTCGCCGTCACCCTGGAGGACCGCTACGGCACTCCCTACCGGCTCCCGGCCGGCCAACTCCCCGCCGACGGCCGCGCCCACGCCCTGGACGTCCAGGTGTCCGGGGGCCCGCTGACCCTCACCGATCTGGAGCTGGTCGTCTCCGTACCGAACGGAGAGGCCGAGCAACACCGCTTCACCGTGACCGAGTTGACGGTTACGAGTACCGAAGGGACGGTACGGCGGCTGCCGTTGCCCACGGCGTGGACGGTCGCCTCGCGGAGCGACGGGGTGTCCTCGACGCCGGATCCGAGGCCCAAACCGACCGCGCCACACCTGAGTTCGGGATCCGGACGGCTGACCGTGGACTACGGCACCGGGTACATCCCGTCCGACGACACCTGGAGTGTGGGATCGCTGACGGTCCGGATGAAGGCCTCGCAGCCGAAGCCGGCCACGATCACCGCCGTCGCCACCGAGCGCTTCCTCGCCTCGGCGGGCGCCTCCCTCGGAGACAGCCTGGACGTGCCCCTGGGCGGCGAGACGGTGTCGGTGCGGATCGTGCGCTCGGTGAGCGAGTTGCCCACGGCCGCGGACACCGGCGGGGCCCTGCTGGTCGATCTGCGGTCCGTGAACCGGGTGCTGCAGGACCGGTACGGCCATGGCGTGGAGCCCACCGAGTGGTGGCTGACGACGGAGCCGGGCGGGTCGGAGAAGGTCGCGGCGGCGCTGCGGGCCCGGCCCGACATGGACCCCGCGCAGGTCGTGGTGCGGGACGAGCTCGCCGGGCAGCTGCGCGACGACCCGTTCGGCGCGGGCCCCGAGGCCGCGTTCACCGCGGCGGCCGGGGTGGCGGCGGCACTGGCCGCGGTCGGGTTCGCGGTGAGCGCGGCGGGGTCGCTGCGAGAGCGGGGCGCCGAGTTCGCCGTACTGCGCGCCCTTGGGGCCCCGCGCCGCCGGCTGGCCCGCGCGGTCGCCGTGGAACAGGGCGTCCTGGTGGTGCTGGCGCTGCTCGTGGGCGCGCTGCTGGGCACGGTCCTGACCCGGGCGGTGGTCCCGCTGATCGTGCTGACGGACGAGGCGACCAGACCGGTCCCGCGGGTCCTGGTCCAACTCCCGCTCCCGCAGGCGGCCGTACTGCTGGCGGCGGTGGCCCTGGCCCCGCTCCTGGTCACGGCGGCACTCGCGCTGCGGCGGGCGGATCCGGCGCGGGCGTTGCGTGAGGGGGGTGAGTGAGATGAGGCGTCTCACCGTGCGCGGGACGGGGGTCCCCTCGGTGACCGTGCCCTGGGTCCGCACCCGGCTGCGGACCGCACCCGGCACCGCGTGCGCGCTCGCGCTGCTGGTCGCGCTGACGGCGTGCCTCGCGGCCGCGTTCCCACGGGCGGTCGACCGCTACGAGGACGCCGGACTGCGCCGCGCCGCCGAGCAGGCCCGTCCCGACCGGACCGGCATCGAGGTGTACGCCCCGCAGCCGTCCATGATGCTGTCCCCCGCCCAACGGGAGGACACCCTGCGCCCGGACGTACTGGCCGGGCAGTACGCCGAGGTCCGCGCCGGCGTCCCGCGCCCGCTCGTCCTCGACCCGGGCCAGTCGACGTACGGCGTGCGCACCACCGTGAACATCCCGGTACCGGACCTGTGGCTGCCGAGGCCGACCGGCAAGCCCGCGGAAGTGACCCTGGTCGCCCAGGCGGGCCTCGGCGCCCACTCCTCGGTCGCCAGGGGACGGCTGCCGCGTGCGGACCGCCGAGTGACCGCCACGGCACCCGAGCTGGAGGCCGCGGTCACCGCCGAGACCGCCAAGTCCCTCCACATCAAGGTCGGTTCGGTGATCCACTCACCCGCCGCCGGTCGTACACTCCCCATCCGCGTCACGGGCATCGTCACCCCGCACGACCCCGAGGGCGCCTACTGGTCCACCCATTCCCTCCTGCGCACCCCGACCCTGATCCACGAGCCCGCGCCGTCCGTGGACATGTACTGGTCCGGCGCCCTGCTCATCGCCCCCGAGGCGGCCCCGGTCCTGCTGGCCACCCCGGGACGCCCGGAGCGCTACTGGCAGTTGGCGCCCTCCGAGCAGGCTCTCCGGGCCCGTGACACCCCGGCCCTGCGGTCCGCGCTCGCCTCCCTTGAGGCCGGTCCGGCGCTGCGGGAGCTGCGTATGGAGATCGACGGGCCGGTGACCGAGCTGACGGCGATCGACGGCCAGACCGAGATCATCACCGACCTCGACGAGGTCCTCATCGCCTACGACCGGCTCCGCGAGAGTGTCGCCCCGCTGGTGGCGGTCGCCGCGGTGGGCGCGGGCGCGGTCGCCGCCGTCGTCCTGCTGATGGCGGGCGGCCTCACCGCGGACCGCCGCCGCACCGAACTCGCCCTGCTGCGCGCCCGCGGTGCCTCCCTGCGGGGTCTCACGGCCCGCCTGTTCGCCGAGACGGCGGTCGTGGCCGTCCCGGCGGGCGCCCTGGGCCTCGGCGCCGCGCTGCTCGCGGTTCCCGAGGGCCGCTTCCGGTACGCGATCGCGGCCGCCACGGCGGTCACCGTCGTCACCTGCGCGGCCCTCCCCCTGCGAGCGGCGGCCGCCCACCGCCGGGTCCGCGTCCACACCGGCCGCGAGGACGTGTCGTCGGTACGGCCGTCCCGGCGCCGTACGGTCGCCGAGCTGACGCTGCTGGTGCTGGCGGCGGGGGCGGTGGAGTCGCTGCGTCGGCGTGGCACCTCGGGCTCCTCCGACGACCTCGTCTCCCTGGCGCCCGTGCTGGTGGGAGTGATCGCCGCCCTGGTCCTGGTCCGTCTGTACCCGCTCCCGCTGCGGGGGCTGGCCCGTCCGGCCGCCCGCCTGCGCGGCGCGGTGGCCCATCTGTCCCTGGCCCGGGCGGGCCGCACCTCGGCCTCGGCGGTGCTGCCGCTCCTGGCCCTGCTGACGGCCCTGACCACGGCGGCCTTCGGCGGCTCGGTCCTCGCGGGCGTGCGGGAGGCCCGCGACCACGCGGCCCTCCTCGCGATCGGCGCCGACGCGCGCGTGGAGACGGCGGCGCCGCTCCCCTCGGGGCTGCCGGACCGGCTGCGCCGTTCACCGGGAGTGAGCGCGCTGTCGGCGGTGAGCGTCACCGCCGAGGCGAAGCCGGAGAACGGCGCGCAGTCGCTGCCGCTGGTCGGGGTGAACCCCGTGGACTACGCGGCACTGTCGTCCCGTACGGACATGGGCGCCTTCGAGGCGGCCCGGTTGGGAGAGGGGACCGCCGGGAACGCGACCCCTGCCCTGGCCGCCACGGCAACCGCCCGAACGTACGGCACCCGCCCCTTCCCGGTCCTCCTCCCGGACGGCAGCACGCTCACCGTCCGCATCACCACCGTCGTCGACCGCACCCCGGCGGTGCCGGGATCGGACTTCCTGGTCGTGAACCGTAAGGCGTTGAGCCCGGCGGCGGCCCGGCCGACGACGGTGCTGCTGACGGGGAAGTCCCTGGACGGGGCCGCGATACGCAAGGCCGCCCCGAAGGCGGCGTCCGTGCACCTGAAGTCCGAGGAACGCGAACGCTACGTCGACTCCCCGCTCCAGTCCGGCGCGGAAGGCGTCTACGCGACGGCGGTTGCGGCGGGCACGGGATACGCGGTCCTGGCCCTCTTCCTGTCCCTCCTCCGCTCGTCCCCGGAACGTACGGCCCTGCTGGCCCGCCTCCGCACGATGGGCCTGACCCGAGCGGCGGGCCGCCGCCTGCTGATCCTGGAGTCCCTCCCCCAGGCGATCCTGGCCGCACTGGGCGGCACCTTGACGGGCTGGGCCACGATCCACCTGCTGTCCCCGGGCATCGACCTGACGGCGATCGCGCTGCCGTCGGCCCAACCCTCCTCGGTCGGAGCGGAGTTGCGCACCGATGCCCTGTCCCTGGCGATCCCGGCGGCGGCCGTCCTGCTGCTGGCGGTGGGGATGGGGGTCGGACAGGCATGGTGGTCGGGGAGGCGGGGGTCGGTGCGGGAGCTGAGGGCGGGGGACGCGAGATGAGGCTCCGTCATGACGTACGCAGCCTGCACGCACCCAGGGGCGCGGGGCTGTATCGACATGCGGCTCCGCCGCGCAGGCACGACCAGCCCCCACCGACCCGCAGCCGCCCGCAACCCGACCGCCAGGGCAACTGTTCAGGAGACGCGCCATGACCACGAACCCCACCCTCACCGACCTCGCCCACAAGGCGAACCAGGCCCGCTCCCGCCCCACCTACGGCCATGACGCCCTGATCACCTGCGACAGACTCGTCCGCGTCTTCACCACGGACGGCGTGGAGGTCCAAGCCCTCCAGGGCCTCGACCTCCTCGTCCGCAAGGGCGAACTCCTCGCCCTGGTGGGCGCGTCCGGCAGCGGCAAGTCCACCCTCATGAACATCCTCGCCGGCCTCGACACCCCCACCGCCGGCGCGGCCAGAGTCGCGGGCCACGACCTCCTGACCATGACCTCGAAGGACCGCCTGGCCTACCGTCGCGCAACCGTGGGTTTCGTCTGGCAGCAGACCTCCCGCAACCTCCTCCCCTACCTCACCGCGGCCCAGAACATCACCCTCCCCCTCCAGCTCACCGGCACCAGGAGGTCCCGCCGCGTCCACATCGAACGCGCCCTGGAACTGCTGGAGTTGCTGGAGGTGGCCGGCTGCCGCAACCGCCGCCCCCACCAGATGTCGGGCGGCCAGCAGCAACGCGTGGCGATAGGGGTCGCGTTGGCCAACAACCCCGCGGTCCTGCTGGCCGACGAACCGACCGGCGAACTCGACTCCCACACCGCGGAACAGATCTTCGCCGCGTTCCGCACGGCCAACGAACACCTCGGCACGACGATCGTCATCGTCACCCACGACCAGGCGGTGGCGGGCGAGGTCCGCCGCACGGTGGCGATCAGGGACGGCCGTACGTCCACGGAGGTGCTGCGCCGCAGCGAGGTGGACGCGACGACGGGCCACGAGACGCTGGTGGCGAGGGAGTACGCGATGCTGGACCGCGCGGGCCGCCTCCAGCTCCCGAAGGAGTACACGGAGGCGCTGGGCATGCGGGACCGGGTGGCGCTGGAACTGGAGCCGGACCACATCGGTGTATGGCCGGACGACAGCGCCGACCTCGACCGGTGATCAGCGCACGCTGACGCCGAGCGCCCCAAGTCCCCCTTGCCGTACGGCGATCGACCCGAAGGGCGTCCGCAGCCGCAGCCACGCCCCTGACGAGAACAGCCCCAACTCCCCGCCTGCGCGGAGGAACCCAAGGGACTGGGCCGCGTGCACGGCCCGTACCGGAAGCCGGGTGTCCGCCACGGTCCGGGACCAGATCTCCCGCCCGATGCGGTCGAGTTCGGCCCGTGTACGCCCCTCGGGGCCCAACTCCTCGGTACGGGACCGGAATTCGGCGACTCCGGCATGGACGAGCGCCCGCAGTGCCTCCGGTTCCGGCAGCCCGGTCACCGCCCGCCAGCCACCGCGCGGCGGGAGCATCCCGGCCCACGGCGGTCCGGTCACGGCCTGCGGCACGACAGCCGTACCGGCAGGCTCGTCGATGGACTCCAGCAACTCGCCCGCGGACACGGTGACATCGAGTGTGACGTCCAGTCCGTTCTCGTACGGCTTCGCCAGGCGCACCGCCCGGATCGCCAGTACCTCGAAGGACGGCGGCCGCCCGAACACGGCGAGGGCGGTGCCGGCGCCCTGGAGGCGTACGGCGGCCGAGCGGTCGTAGTGGAGCAGCCGGGAGAGGAAGGCGGCGAGGTCGGCCGCCTCCGACTCATCGGCGAGATGGAGCACCGTCATGCGGCGACGGCCTCCTCCTTGCTGTCGTCGTCCGTGTACTCCTCAAGGAACTCCCGCTCCTCCGAGGTGATCCGGCGCGGCCGCTGGGCCTCGAAGTCGAACGGCACGACCACCGTCGAGGCCCGTACGTAGACCAGGTCGTCGTCCTTCACCTCGTAGGTGATAGTGAAGGACGCCGCCCTTATCTGCGAGACCCACAGCTCGATGTCGACCGGGTGGTGCCGGTGGACGAGCTGCCGCTTGTAGTCGATCTCGTGGCGCGCCACCACCGACCCCTGCTTGAAGTCCTTCTCCGGCCGGAAGAGGAAGTCGATCCGGGCTTCCTCCAGGTAGCGGATGAAGACGGCGTTGTTGACATGACCGTAGGCGTCCATGTCGGACCAGCGCAGCGGGCAGCGGTAGAGGTGACGCAAGATCGATCAGCCCCGGGTCAGCTTCTTGTAGGTGGCGCGGTGCGGACGCGCGGCGTCCGGGCCGAGCCGCTCGATCTTGTTCTTCTCGTACGACTCGAAGTTGCCCTCGAACCAGAACCACTTGGACTCGCCCTCGTAGGCGAGGATGTGCGTGGCCACTCGGTCCAGGAACCACCGGTCGTGGGAGACGACCACGGCCGCGCCCGGGAACTCAAGCAGCGCGTTCTCCAGGCTGGACAGGGTCTCGACGTCGAGGTCGTTCGTCGGCTCGTCGAGGAGCAGCAGGTTGCCGCCCTGCTTGAGGGTGAGCGCGAGGTTGAGGCGGTTGCGCTCACCGCCGGAGAGGACACCGGCCGGCTTCTGCTGGTCGGGGCCCTTGAAGCCGAAGGCGGAGACATACGCCCGGGACGGCATCTCGACCTGGCCGACGTTGATGTAGTCGAGCTCGTCGCTGACGACCGCCCAGAGGCTCTTCTTCGGGTCGATGTTCTCGCGGCTCTGGTCGACGTAGGAGATCTTGACGGTGTCGCCGACCTTGATCGAACCGGAGTCGGGCGTCTCCAGACCCTGGATCATCTTGAAGAGCGTGGTCTTGCCCGCGCCGTTCGGCCCGATGACCCCGACGATGCCGTTGCGCGGAAGCGTGAAGGAGAGATCCTCGATGAGGACCTTCTCACCGAAGGCCTTGGAAAGGTTGTTGACCTCGACAACGACGGAGCCCAGGCGCGGGCCCGGCGGGATCTGGATCTCCTCGAAGTCCAGCTTCCGCATCTTGTCCGCCTCGGCGGCCATCTCCTCGTAGCGGGCAAGACGCGCCTTGGACTTGGCCTGCCGCCCCTTGGCGTTGGAGCGCACCCACTCCAGCTCTTCCTTGAGCCGCTTGGCGCGCTTGGCGTCCTTCTGCCCCTCGACCTTCAGACGGCTCGCCTTGGTGTCGAGGTAGGTGGAGTAGTTGCCCTCGTAGGGGTGGGCGCGGCCGCGGTCGAGTTCGAGGATCCACTCGGCGACGTTGTCGAGGAAGTACCGGTCGTGGGTGACGGCGACGACGGTGCCGGGGTACTTCGCGAGGTGCTGCTCCAGCCACTGGACGGACTCGGCGTCCAGGTGGTTGGTGGGCTCGTCGAGAAGCAGCAGGTCGGGGGCCTCAAGGAGGAGCTTGCACAGCGCTACGCGGCGACGCTCACCACCGGAGAGGTTGGTGACGGGCCAGTCGCCGGGCGGGCAGCCCAGGGCGTCCATGGCCTGCTCCAGCTGGGTGTCGAGGTCCCATGCGTTGGCGTGGTCCAGGTCCTCCTGGAGCTTGCCCATCTCATCCATGAGCGCGTCGGAGTAGTCGGTCGCCATGAGCTCGGCGACCTCGTTGAACCGGTGCAGCTTGCCCATGATCTCGGCGGCGCCGTCCTGCACGTTCTGCAGGACCGTCTTGGACTCGTCGAGCGGCGGCTCCTGGAGCAGCATGCCGACGGTGAAGCCCGGCGACAGGAACGCGTCCCCGTTCGACGGCTGCTCAAGCCCCGCCATGATCTTCAGAACGGTGGACTTACCAGCACCGTTCGGCCCGACCACACCGATCTTCGCGCCGGGCAGGAAGCTCAGCGTCACGTCGTCAAGGATCACCTTGTCGCCGTGCGCCTTACGCGTCTTGCGCATGGTGTAGATGTACTCAGCCAAGAGAAACCGTCCGGCAGCTTGAGATCGGCAGTGGGGAGATACACCCCATCTTGCCTGAGGTCCAGGCTTGGGTGGTAACCCGTATGGGCGGACCTCTGTGACCTGGGGTTTCCGTCTCGACTTCGGTGACGCGTCCGTCACCGAAGGTCGCCGCCCGGGTGCCTACTGGGTCCGCGTCGGGCAGGACACTGCTGGAACGTCCGCTTCCCGGGCATCATGCAGGCGGAGCGTCGAAGTACATCGGGGCGACCTGTGGGGGCAGGCATGGGGGACGGTCTGACCGCGTTGATCGCCGCGCTCGTCGGTGTCACGGGGACCTTGCTGGCACCCCTCTTCTCCCAGCGGATCGTGACGCGGGTGCAGGGGGAACAGTTCGAGCGCCAGCGGCAGGCCGTGCAGGCACAGTGGGCGCGGGACCGTGAGGAGGCCCGGCTCTCGGAACGTCGTGCCTGCTACGTCGCGACCAATGCGGCCTGTCGCCGCTATCGGATCCAGCTCATGAACTACCTGTGGGACGTCCGCCTCGGCACGGTCACGAATGCGGCGCGCGACGAGCTGGAAGCGGCACGCCACGCCCATCACGCCGGGTTCGCGGAGGCCCAGCTGACCGCGTCCGCCCTCGTACTCGCCGAGCTGGACGCCGTGGCGAAGGAGCTCGCCGGCGCCTACCAGCGGATCAAGTGCCTGGAGGAGGGGAACCCGATGGCGAACGGCTCCTTCGACGAGATCGAGGCCGATCTCCAACGGCTCTGGGAGCGCTGGAAGGACATGCGCACGCTGATGCGTACATGCCTCGGCGTCGAAGAAGCCGGGCGGACGCCACGACTGGACCCGTGAGCCGGTGACGACACGACCCCCTGGGCCCGACGCCTCCTCCCCAACAGAAGCTGCGGCGCCGGACGGAGCCGTGGTGGCCGAGCGGGAGCGGGGACGACCTGGGCCGGGATCGGGGAGGTCGCCGGGGTGACCCGGCAGTCTGCGCACGAGAAGTGGTACGGCGATGTGCACGCCGGGACGCGTGCAGTCACGTCGGGGCTGGACGCCGTGCGCTTTCCCGGGACTCGAAGCTCAACGAGGCACAGAGCGCGCTGCATGCGCGAGGCCCCGTCGGCAACTCCTCACCGCCGAGCCCTCCCCGCGGAGGGCGGTTCACCGGTGCTCCTCCGCGCGGCCAGCAACACGGCGCCCGCCACGGCCACCGCCCCCGCGGACCGCATCAGACCGTGGGAGCCGCGCCACGACAGCACCGACCACTTCGACTGTGCCGAGAAGAGCGAGCCCGTGCTCAGCCATGAGCCCGTCGAGATCAGGGACAGGGCCGAGCCGATCGAGCCGACGGACAGGGCGCTGCCGATCGAGCCGACCGAGAGGGCCGAGCCCACGGAGCCGATGGAAAGCACCGAGCCCACCGAACCGATCGACAGCACCGAGTCGTGCGACCAGAGAGACAGCACGGACTCCGAGGAGGTGTGACGCGCCGGTGATGCGGATGGCTTGGTCATGACGCCATTCTGCCCGGCACCGACGCGCCGCGGTCAGTCCTGAGGCCGGTTCTGCTTCCTGCCCGTGAGGACCAGGGCAGCTCCCCCGATCACGACCAGCCCGATGGCGGTACCGGCGATCAGCGGGGTCGTGGCGGAACCGCCGGTCTCGGCGAGGTTCACGTCGGCGGTGGGGGCGGCCACCGTCGCCGGGCTGGGCTCACTGAGGGTCTGGGTGGTGGTGCCCGTCTCGCTGCTGCGGGTACGGCAGTCGAGGACTCCGGTGAAGCGCTGCGCGAAGCCGCCGGGTCCCTTGATCGTGAAGTCGTACGCCTGGTCCTCCTGGAGCGGGACGGTCACCGTGCGGGTCTCGCCCGCCGCGATGGCGTACTCCGTGCCCATCAGCTCGAACCCGAACTCTTCGTCGCCCTGGTTGGTCGCCGTGATGTCCAGGCCGCCCTCGGTGCAGTTGCGGGCCGCGGACAGGGCCGGTACGGCACCCTGCTTCGCCCAGGTCGCGCTCGCAGTCGCCGAGACCGTCGACTCGCTGGAGCCGGCGAGGATCTGGGTCTGGCTGCGGCTCTCGGAGGCGAAGGCACGGCCGACCGGCACGGTGGTCGAGGCCTGCACGGTGAGGTCCGCCGCACCGGCCGCCGCGTCCTCGGGGACGTCGAAGTAGAGCTGACTCCCGTCGGCCGCGAAGGTCACCGGCCTGCCGTCCTTGCCGACGATCCGCACCCCGGTCGTGGCCGCGTCCGCCGGTGGTGTGACGGTCGCGCCGGCCGCGTTGGTGTGCACGGTCACCGGGCCGAGCAGCTCGCCGGGGTGGCCGGAGACGGCCGGCGGGTCGAGTGTCAGCGAGGCCGCCGGCTCCACGAGGTCACGGGCGCTCTTGGCCAGGTAGTCCGCGAGCTTCTCGGCCTGCGGGTCCACGGCGTCGACATCCGCGTCGTCCGAGTAGCGCCAGATCGCCACCTGGGTACCGGCCGCCGCGTCCTGCTCGGTCAGCCCCGAGGAGATACCGGCCTTGGCGGCGAGCGCCGCGAGGTCGTTGACCTGGGGATAGGAGTTCTGCAGGATCCAACCGATCTTGCCCGCACCCTTGTTGGCGCCCAGTGAGGTGCCGCTCCAGTCGGTCTCGTGGTACTTGGCGTCCTTCTGCGTCGGGTTGTAGAGGTCGACACAGTACGTCTGCAGGGTTCCGCCGCCCTCGACGGACATCTCGAACAGCCCGGCCGACACCTGGAGATCGCCGTCGGTGTCGTGTATCACCGCGTCACCGTAGGTCTTCAGGCCTCCTATGGTGGCGGTCGCCCCTCTCTGGTTCTGCGCCGTCTCGTCCGCGGCCGCCGTACCGGCGGCGGCCACCGTGGCCCCGACGGAGAGCAGGCCGGAGACGAGCGTGACGGCCGCGAGGCGAGCCGCCCCCCGTCCGCGCACGGACAGCGCAGAGAACGCAGAAAACACGTAATTCCCCTTCGAGCAGGACCCGTTGACGAGCGGGGTGGCGGTCCCACCAGCACAATCAGTAGCCCCGAGAGCCGTGTTCGGCATCCTAGGGACGCGGCCGCACCCGTCTTCCCGGAGATGCTGTCGGAAGATCGATCCGACTCGGAATCGTTATCGCCAGGGCCCGTCACCGGCAGGGCTTATCGACAAATCGACCGACGCCGTCCGGAACGGATTCGCCGATAAGCCGCAGTTCGGTCAGAGCCGCCCCGACGGCCCGCCGTCATGTCACCGCGACGGCCTCCTGTCGCTCCGCGGTCTCACCGGGCGGTGTCTCCCAGGCCGGCTCCGGCTGCGCGGACGCACCGGTGACGACGCTCTCCGACCGCTGTGCACGCCGGAAGGCCGAGGTCCCGCGCGCCAGGTCGTGGCCGATCGCCACCGCGTCGATGTCGGCCGAGGTCCAGGCCGGCTGCCCCTCACGCCCTTCCGAACGCACCTTCAACCGGCCGTGGACGACCACGGGATCACCGACGTTGATCGATCCCGACACGTTCGTGGCGAGCTGGCGATTGGCCCACACCGTGAAGAAGTTGGTGTGCCCGTCCGTCCATTCGTTCTTCTCGCGGTCCAGATAGCGCGCGGTCGCCGCCAGCCGGAACCGCACCGACGCGCCCGTGGCCAACTCCCGGTACACCGGCTGTGTCGCCACGTTGCCCACCGCGCAGATCATCGTCTCGTTCATCGCAGGGAACTCCTCCCGGACATGCGTACGGGCCCGTCCCGTACGGCTGCTGCTGTCTGCGTGCCGACCGCGTCCCCGCGATCGCCGCGAAGCCAGACTGCCTCCGCCGGGCCGAGCCCGCTGAGCCCTGTGGACCGTCCACGGGCTGTGGAAAACCCCGTCACCCGAACGAGGGCCCCGATCCACGTGAACGCCCGTCACCCGCCCCCCGAAACACCCGTCACCCCACTCCGACAACTCTTGCGTACTGCTCCCGGACCTCCCGGTACCGCAGCAGCTCCGCCGCCACCGGATCCAGGACCCGTGCCCGCCCGCACGCGGAGGCGGCCTCCCGCAGCCGCCGTTCCGCCTCGACGCCGTACCGCCGTGCGGGCCCACGCGCCGCGATCCGGCAGCTCCACTCGACGAGCGGACCGCCGATGATCCCGGCCACCATCAGCAGGACCGGAACCCCGAGGTTCGGCGACATGACCCCGACGATCTGGCCCACCAGCCACAGCCCGCCGACGATCTGAAGAAGCGTCATGGAAGCCTGCGCCAGTACGGCAGCCGGCCACCAGCCCGGACGCGGCGGCCTGCCCGGGGGCAGCCCGGCCCGGGCCGTCAGCTCGTCCAGCGCCTCCGGCAGCCCCTGGGAGCCGCGTACGGCCGCCTCCCGCACCGCCTGCGCCCACGGCGCGGGAAGTCCCGCCGAGGCCCGGTCGGAGAGCGTTCGTACGGCCTGCTCGACGCGTTGCCGCGCGGTCGCCTCCTCGTCGGCCTGGGCGCGCAACGGCAGCCGTCCCGTGGCAGGCTCCCGCCGGTCCTCGTACCAGCGCCACAGCCGCAGCCAGGGCGTTCCGCACGCCCGGTTGGCGTTGCGCAGCCAGGCGCGTTCGGCGGCCTCGCCCGCCGCGGTGGCGCCGACCGCGTCGGCGAGCCGGGCGGCGAAGTCGTCGCGCGCGTCCTCGCTCAGGCCGATGCGCCGCCCGGTCGCGTAGACGGGCCTCAGCCGCGAGGCAGCCGCGTCCACGTCGGCGGAGATACGGCGTGCCGCGGCCCCGCGCTCGGCGACGAACTGACCGAGCGACTCCCGCAGTTCACCGACGCCGTCCCCGGTGAGCGCCGACAGGGCGAGCACGGTGGCGCCCGGTTCGCCGTACTCCCCCAGCGCGATCCCGTCCTCGTCGAGAAGTCGCCGTAGATCGTCGAGGACCTGCTCGGCGGCCTCCCCGGGCAGACGGTCGGTCTGGTTGAGGACGACGAACATGACCTCGGCGTGCCCTGCCATGGGCCGCAGATAGCGCTCGTGCAGCACGGCGTCGGCGTACTTCTCGGGGTCGACGACCCAGATGACGGCGTCGACGAGCGCCAGGATGCGGTCCACGTGCTCGCGGTGCTGGACGGCGGCCGAGTCGTGGTCGGGCAGGTCCACCAGCACCAGCCCGCGCAGCTGGGCCTCCGTCTCGGCGCTCTGCAACGGGCGCCGCCGCAGCCGGGGCGGGATGCCGAGCCGCTCGATGAGGCTGGCCGAACCGTCGCTCCAGCTGCACGCGATCGGCGCGGCGGTGGTGGGCCGTCGTACACCGGTCTCCGAGATGGTCACTCCGGCGAGCGCGTTGAACAGCTGCGACTTGCCGCTGCCCGTCGCGCCCGCGATGGCGACGACCGTGTGCTGCCCGGAGAGCCTGCGCCGGGCGGCCGCCTCGTCCAGGACCTGCCCGGCCTCGGCGAGCGTCCGGCTGTCCAGGCGGGTCCGCGAGAGCCCGATCAGCTCCCGCAGCGCGTCCAGACGTGAGCGCAGGGCTCCCTCGTACGCCAGCGGGGTGGCCGGCGGCGCGTTGTGACCGCGGGCCTCCACGACGGCGACGTGCTCGTTCTCGGCGGAGACGCGCCGCGCGATGAGCCCGTCGTCCCAGGCGTCGGCTGAGTCGGGGTCGTGATCGACGGGGCCGCTGGAGGGGCCGGCATCGACCGGACGTCCGGAGCGCGCCGCGGCGGACACGCGCGCATGGTCGGCTGCGGCGCGCGGATGGCCGGCCTCCGCGCGCGCGGGACGGGCCGCGTCGGCGCGATCGGCGTCCTCACACGCGTGCGTGGACCGCGGACGCCCCTGGCGGGGCTCCTGGGGCCCGTCGCCGTCCTCCCCGGGCCCGTCGCCGTCGCTCGTGCGCCCGGGCCCGTCGTCGTCGTTCACGCGCCCGTCGTCCGTCTCCACGCGCGCGTGGAGGTCCGCCGGCGGGATCGGAGTCTTCGCCGAGGGCTCCTCGCCGGGCTCGTCGGTGCGTCGGCTCTGCTCGTCCTCGGACACGGCGTCCTCCGTCCGCTCCGTGTGGTCATGGTCCGTGACGGCGGTCATCGGTCACCTCTCCTTCTGCAGTACGGACAGCGCGGCAATGAGTTCAGCCTGGGGTTCGGGGCGTACGTCGAGTGCGTCGAGCGGGGCGAGCCGGCGCTCGCGTTCGATGTGCACGACCTGGTCGAGGTGGTCGGCGAGCAGCCGTCCGCCCCGGTCCCGCAGCCGCAGCGCGCCGTGGGCCCCGATCCGCTCGGCGAGCCCCTCGCCGGCGACCCGTGCCCGGCGTCCGCCGAGCAACGCGATGGCGACGAGGGCGGCGACCGTCTCGGGGTCGGGCGCGGCACCGCGGTCGAGGTCGCGGACCTCGTCCTCGGCGTATTCCTCCAGCTCCCGCCGCCAGCGTCGTACGGCCATCCCGATCCGGTGCTCGGCGCGCTCCGGGGCCGGGTCAGGGCCCGTCAGTTCCGGCGCCCCCGCGGCCGGTTCGCGCCGCCAGGCCTCGTCGACGCGCTCGTCGGCCGCGGTGACCGCGCACAGCAGGAGGGCGCCCAGGCTCTCCACGAGGGTGTCCAGGAGCTCGGCGGCGGTGCAGTCGAGGGGGAAGGCCCGCCAGCGCTTGAGGGCGTCACCGGCGAGCACGGCACCGGCCTGCAGCCGGCCACGCAGGCGCGCGTACTCGCTGTCGTACGCCCCGTCGACGGCCGCGGTGAGCCGCAGCGCGGCCGCGTACTGGGCGGCGGCCGCGCCGGCCAGCTCCGGCATCCGGGACTTGAGTGAGGCGAGGATGCCGTGGGCCGTACGGGTGATGGCGTGCCGCCGGGCCGCGGGGTCCTGCACCTGGTGGACGAGCCAGGTCCGCAGCGGTGCCACCGCGGTGGCCGGGAGCAGGCCGCCGCCCCAGGCCGACTCGGGCAGCTCCGGCACCGTGAACCGGGGCACCTCGCCGAGGCCCGCCTTGGTGAGCAGGGCGCCGTACTGTCGTGAGACCTCGGAGACGACCTGGTGCGGCACCCGGTCGAGGACGGTCACGAGCATGACGTCGTACTCCTTGGCGGTGCGCAGGAGATGCCAGGGGACGGCGTCGGCGTAACGGGCGGCCGTGGTGACCATGATCCAGACGTCGGCCGCGCAGATCAGTTCGGCGGCGAGGACGCGGTTGTCGGCGACAAGGGAGTCGACGTCGGGCGCGTCCAGGAGCGCAAGGCCGGGCGGGAGGGTGTCTGCGGTCTCGATGCGCAGCACGCGCGCGGGGTTCTCGCCGGGCAGCAGGAGGTCGTCCCCGGCTTCCCGGTGCGGCACCCACACGCGTGTGAGGTCGGGCAGTACACGCATCCCGCTGAACCAGTGATGGTCCTCCGGATGGCAGACCAGCACCGGTGTCCGGGTGGTCGGCCGCAGCACGCCCGCCTCGCTCACCCGCCGCCCCACAAGGGAGTTGACGAGGGTCGATTTGCCTGCCCCGGTGGAACCACCCACCACGGCCAGCAACGGCGCTTGGGCGTCCCTCAGACGGGGCACCAGATAGTCGTCGAGCTGGGCGAGGAGTTCGTCGCGGTTGGCACGCGCGCGTGGGGCCCCCGCCAGGGGCAGCGGGAAGCGTGCGGCGGCGACACGGTCGCGCAGGGCGGAGAGTGCGTCGAGCAGCTGAGGCCGTACGTCCAAGGTCACCACATGCGAAGAATGCCCAATTTTAGGGGAATTCTGAAGCATATGAGCATGTCTGCGCGCCGACCGGACACAAGGGATGGAAGGGGCGACTGGGACGCAGGCACAGTCCAGGCATAACGAGTGCACAACACCCGGTGCGCGAGCGGCCAAAAGCGATGCACGATTCGTACCTGCCTGCGATTATCAGGACCGCTTCACCGAACCTCCACATCGAGCCACGGAGGCGAAGCAACAGGGACAAGGTTGTGGGAGCCCTATCCTTGTCCCCGGCAACGTCACGGATCAGCCCACACCCGGGCACCCACGACAGAGGCCACACACCCGGCCCCCGTAGCTCAGTGGATAGAGCAGGCGCCTTCTAAGCGCTTGGCCGCAGGTTCGAGTCCTGCCGGGGGCGCGTATTTTTGCAGGTCAGAGCCGTTTCCCAGCCCTTCACGAGATCAGTCGTGGAGGGTTTTTTTCGTTGCCGGGGATGCCCGTTTTGCCCTGCTTCGCACCCCTGAATCAGGCTCCCCGTCCCACGTACGTCCCCGGGTTCGGGAGTCACTCCACAGCCAGTCACCGTCTGCGGGCGAGTAACGCCTGGTCAGAGCCATTCTGACGCTCCATTGGGAAAATATCGAGCAGGCGCCAAAGCGGCACCTGCCCAGTTCTCCCCATCTCAGCGAACTGGCTTGAGATCGCCCAAGAGGTCGTCAAGGACGGTCTCTTCTTCTATGCGGACGCCCAGTTCGGCAAGCGACTGCGCGAGAGGCGGGTCCCAGGGCGCGTCGGTCGGTGTTCCGGTCAGGTCCAGCGAACTGAGACCCGAAGCGACGGCGGCACGGTAGTGGGCGGTCGTGAAACGCCAGGGAGACCACGGAACGCTCCGGAGCAGTCTCGAGGCGATGCGCAGACCGCCCCAGTCGAAGTCCCCGTGGTACATGAGGGCTGTTCCCCGGTCGTGCATCCGGCGCAGCAGGGTGAGCGCCGCGGCGGACGGTTGACCCTGGACGCAGACCATGGGCGGGCATTCCGGCCCGAACGCTTCCGCCGCCGCCACGAGGACGGTCGGGTTCTCACACACGCGAATCCGCTCTAGGCCGGTCCGTGCTTCTGCAGCTGTCGGGGCCATCGGCTGCCGGACCAGCTGGCGCAGGGTCAGCACCACGGGCTCCCCCATGTCCGCCATCCAGTCCAGGGCTGGTGTGCCACGAAGATTGAGGGTGAGAACCGTCGACGACACGTCGTCTTTCAGGAGCCCCACCGAGGCCCACACCTGTCGCTGTCGACGGGTCCCCTTCTCCTCCGCAATCCCGGTCAGCGCGTGCGCCGCGGACCGTACGACGGTCGTCAACGGTCTTCCGTCGTCCAGGGCGTGGGCGTCTCCGAGGACCTGTGCCGCGAAAGCCGTGACGGAAACGGCGGGGTCCGCAGGCAGCGCGCCGAGCGCCTTGACGGCGTTCTCCAGGAGGACACGCGAGGCTTCCGGAGTACGGGCGAGTCGTCGCACCTGGCCGCTACCGGTCACCCGCGCCGCCCAATCCGCCAGGTCAGGTCCGAGCAGCCGCAGCGGAGCGTACGCCCACTCCCACGCTCGGGCCTCCCTGGCCCTCCGCTCGACGACCGGGTCCACCCGGCCGGTCAGGGCGACGACAGCGGTGGCGAGACCGTCCAGGCTCACCCCGGAACGGCGCAACACCGCGTCCACGTCCTCCAGCCGTACGGTCAGCGAGCCCTCGCTCGGGCCGCGCCCCAGCAGGCGTTCGGCCGCGCGCCTCTGGGCCTCTGTCGGAGCGGTGAGCGTGGCGGTGCCGGTGAGCGGCTTCTCGTGGGCCATGCGGTGACGGACGCGCTGGACCAGCCAGGACAGTTCCGGACCGCCCAGGAGGCGCCGCAGACGCTCCTCGTCGACATCTTTCGGGGGTCGCTCGGCGTTTTCGGTCATGTCCACCGCTTCATGGCCACCGTTTCAGTCATGTCCACAGTGACTCCTGGGCCTGCGCGCCGATGGCTGATCTCCCCTGGCCGCCGTCCACAGCCACTGTCGCCTCCCACCCGGTGCCGTCCGGCTCCGCACCACGCATACGCTCGGTGCCGTCCCACTCCCACCGGGTGACCAGGACCGCCGCGATCCCGTCGACCCGCGAGAGCTGCGCGATGGCGATGCCCGGAACCTGCGGATAGCAGGCCCACTCGCGTTCGCTGGTCATGACGACGTCGAGGTCGAAGGCGTGGAGCAGGCCGAGGCACTTGGCCCGGGAGTCGTCGTCCACTCCGGCGAACGCCTCGTCGAGCGTGACCAGCCTGGGAGCGTACGGCGCCCGCGCACTCGCGTAGTGCGAGGACGCCGCCGCGAACAGGGGTACGGACACGGCGAGTACGCGCTCCCCGCCCGAGGCGGGCCCGGTGGCGGAGACCCACTTGCCGTGCTGCTGTCGCTCGATGCCGAACTCGTGCCAGGCACGGTAGTCGAGCGCGACGGTCAGGTCCTCCAGCCAGCTGCCGGAACTGCCGTCGGCCTGCTGGCGGGCGATCTGCGCCTGCAGGAACTCCCCGACCGCCGCCCGGTCCTCGGGAGACCAGGCGTCCGCGGACTGCCGTAGCCGCTCGCGGGCCTGTGCGAGCCCCTGCGGCGCCTTGCGGGAGCCCCGCCACACCAGCCGCAGCCGCATCCCGGTCGAGGTGGGTCGCTCCTCCAGCTCCGCGTTCATGGCCCGGACCTGCCGTTCGGCGGCGCCGATCAGCTCCTGGAGGGTGCCGGCGACCTCGGTGATCAGGTGGGTTTCGAGCACCTCGCGCTCGTGCGCGGACAGGATCCGGGTCAGCTCCTCGACCTCCGCGGCGAGCGCCTCGCTGATCTCGGGGACGGCCCGCTCGCGTCCCTGGTACACGATGTCGACGCGCATCCCGTCCTCACTCGGATACGCGGAGGCACTGTGCCCGTTGCGGGACAGGGCGTCCTGGAGCCGGGCGAACTCCTCGCTCAACCGCTTCTGCACGCGCTCCCAGGCGCCGTCCGAGTCGTCGACGCCGGAGAGTCCCGCCTCGACGGCGCGGGCCAGGGCGATCGCGGGTGTGGCCGCCCAGGCCCCGGCCTCGGTGTCCGTCTCCGGGACGTCGCTTCCCGGCAGGGCCACGTCCAGCAGTCCGGTCGCGGCGAAGCGGCGCAGGGCGGCGATAGCCCGTTCCCGGGCCGCGGTCGCCTCGGTCAGGTCCTTGCCGAGCTGTTCGGTACGGCCCTCGGCGTGACTGGCCAGCCGGTCGGCGTCGGTCCAGACCTTCCGGGTCGCCTTCAGGTCGTCCGTGCAGTTCCTCGTCGCCGCGACAGTCTCGGCGAGGCGTCGCTGGACTTCGGCGACGGCGGCGCCCACGGTGGAGAGCAGCGTCGTATGGCGTTCGTCGGCCGTGTCCGCGGCACGGGCGGCCTCACCGGCGCGTGCCGCGAGTTCGGCGGTCCGTGCCGCGGCCTGGTCGGTCTCCGTCCGCTCGGTGGCGACGGCCCTCCCTGCCTCGGCCCGCTCCCGCAGGGCGGGCCAGAACGTGGCCAGCAGTGTGGCGAGTTCGGTGAGGGCCCGTCTTACCGCGGCCAGGGCCTCTCGGTCGGCGGGGAGCCCGACCTCGGCGGCGGTGTCGGTCAGTGCCGCCGTCGCCGAGTCCGCGACGCGGATTGCCTCGGCCAGATCCAGGGTCCGTTCCTCGTGCCGCGCGCGGGCCCGGTGCGTGGCATCCACGGCCGCCGCAACGAGCGCGTGGGCGGTGCGTAGGGCGTCGTCGTCGGGGAAGGACGCCAGTTCGTCGTCGAGGGTACGGCGGAGCAGGGCCATCGCCCGCAGCGCGTCCTGTACCGCCTCCGTCCGCTCGCCCAGAGCGGCGAGTTCCGCGTGCAGTTCCTCGATCCGTGACCGGCGGGCCGCCTCCCGCGCGCCCTCGCCCACGTACTCGGCGGCAGGCTTGGTCCAGCTCCCGGTCAGCGCGCCGGTCCGGAAGCGGCCGTCGCCGGACACCCAGGATCCCGCGACGCGGGCTTCGGGAGGTTCACCGCCACCCGGCACCAGGCCGATCGCGGCGAGCAGGCGTCGCACCACCGGCTCACCGACGGTGGCCGCCCACCCGTCGCCGTGATCCACCGCCGGCCGCAGCGCATCCGCGAGAGTCAGCCCGAAGACGGCCGCGTTCGGTTCCAGGAGAACGTCATGGCCGTCCGCCGCCACCGCTGTACCGTCCGGCCGGACCCAGGCGTCGAGCAAGCCGGACGCCTCCAATGCGGCTTCCAAACCCGCTCGTTCGTGGTCTTCGACGGTGTCGTGGAACTCGACGAGCCGCCATAGTGGTGCTCCGTCCAGCTGTTCCCGTACACCGGGTGTGCGGGTGTGAGGCCGTTCGGGAACAGGCTGTCCGCCCTGCTCAAGAGAGGTCAGCTCGCGCTCGAACAACGCCTGCAGGTCCGCCAGTTCGCCACGCCGACGGCTCAGTTCGGCGCTGCGGTCGGCCAGTTCGGCGGCACGTGCCCGGTGGGCCCCGGCCGCGGTAGCACGGGCGGGGTTGGGTCCGTCCAGGGTGACCACCCAGTCCTGGAGGCCGTCCAGCAGCCCGGGGAGGTCGGGGACCGGCAGCTCCTGGCAGCCGGTGAGGTGTGCGCGGATTCGGTCGATCAGGGCCTGTCCTTGACCCGCGGCGTTCTCCTCGGCCTCGGCCTGCCGGACGCCGCTGTGCACGACCTCCTCCTGCGCCTCGTCGGCCCGCCGCAGCGCCGCCCGGCGCTCGGCCTCCGCCCAGTCCACGCGGTCCGCGAGCTGCTCCAGGTGCTCGACCGTACGACGCCGACGATCCGTCGACTCCCCGCTCGTGCGGCGCAGTTCGGCCTCTGTGGGGCCGTCCGGCACGAGCGGATCGGTGATGCGGGCGGCTCGGGCGGTCTCCTCGATCAGGTTCCGCAGACCGGTCAGCGCCCGCTCGGCGGCGGCCTGCCGGTTCCCGGCGGCGTCCAGCCGACCGGCGGCCCGGCGATGTGCGCTCTCGGACTGCCCGAGATCCTCGTCGGCTCGGATCCGCTCTGCGGCGGTACGGGAGGCGTCGGCCGCTGCCTGTTCCAGCGCCCGCGCGTCACGCATCTCCGGGCCGGCCCGCAGCGCCGCTTCCTGCGCGGCGAGGCGGGCGATGCGCTCCTCCAGCGCCCCGGACCTCTCCTCGGCCGCCGCCCGCTCCGCCACGGCACGCTCGTGGTCGGCGTGCGCGTGCGTCAGGTCGCGTTGCAGTTGCTCGTACCGGGCGTGCTCGCTGCGGGGCAAACGGGAACGTCTGCGGGCGGCGACGCGCGCGTAGCGCCGGTAGTGGTCGAGGAAGGCGGTGGCCGCCCGCTCCGCCTCACTCGCCGCACGCAGCTCCTCCTTCTCCTCGTCCAGGGACCGGAACGCTTCGGCCACGTCGGCGATCACCGCCTGGTCCATGGGCGGGAGTGCCTCGGTGAGCGCGCGGGAGAGCGCCGCTTCGTTGGGTCGCTTGGACAGCTGCGGCTGACGCAACTGGATCAGCAGGTCCACCAGTGCGCCGTAGCGGCGCTCGCCGAGGCCGAAGAGGGTCTCGTCGACGGCCCTGCGGTACGCCTTGGCCGTGTCGTAGACCATGCCGTGCGCGCCGACGGCCTCGGCGAGCCGGTCCCGGGACAGCGCGGTTCCCGTGGCGTCCAGGAGGCCGAGCCCGGGGCCCACACGCTGGTCGGTGACGGCGAACCAGTGCCGGGCGATGCCCCGCCCGCTCACCGCCTTCATTCCGCACAGCAGGGTGCAGAAGTGTTCCTCTCCAGTCGTGTCGTCCCGGCGCCCGAACTCGATCCAGGTGTACCCGAGCCGTTCGGGGTGCGGGTGTTCCCCGCCCAACAGCAGGTTCCACTCCATGCGCTTGCCTGGATCGCCGTCGGGTTCCACCCGGCGGGCAGAGAGGTCGCCATCGAGGAGGAAGGGGAGGGTCAGGGCGAGCACCTTCGACTTGCCGGTGCCGTTGTTGCCGCGCAGCAGGAGCCTGCCGTCGTGGAACCAGAACTCCTCCACGTCGTAGTGGAAGAGGTCGACGAGCCCGATGCGCAGGGGGCGCCACCGACCGGGGGCGGGGGTGGGCAGTGCGGTCACCGGCGGGCCTTTCGTCGTGCGTTTCGTTGTACGGGGATTCGGTGAGCGGTCGGCTGGAAAGTCACTGGCGGCCTCCACCGTCACGGTCGCGGTTTCCGCTCTCCCTGATCTGCGGGACGCCGACCGCGTAGCGGGCGAGTGCGGGCCGGGACCGGATTCCGTCGGCTGTCCGGGTCACCAGTCCGAGGGCCACGAGCCGTTCCACGGCCCAGGCGACCGATTCGCCCTCGGAACCGGCCTCCTTGACCGACTTCGACCAGAAACTCCCGTACTCCACGGCCAGTTCGCGCACCTTGCGCTCCAGATCCTCCCAGCCGACGCGTCCCTCACGTGCGGCCAGGTGTCCGGCGAGCAGCAGTGTGATGTGCCCGCGGGTGCCCTGTTCCGGCATGCGTACGTCGGTGAGGTCGTCCAGCGGGTCGACCATGGCGATGCCCTCGGCGCGCACCTCTGGGACGAGTCCGGTCATCTGGGTGATGCGTGCGGTGAGGAAACCGCGCTGCCGGGTGAGGTAGGACAGCTCGTCCTCGGTCAGCTCGTCGTAGTAGAGGACGGGGTCGTCGAGCAGGCGGCGGGTCAGTTTCCAGCGGATCGCCCGGAACCGGAGTTCGTCGCTGTCCAGCGCGGCCTCAGCGGTCAGTTCCGTCAGCCGGTCGTCGAGAGCGGTGGCGGTCACCATGGACGGCCCGCGGCGGGTCGTGAGCAGCCCGGCCAGCACCCTGCGCTGCACGTCGTAGAGCACATCGCCCGCCCCGTTGACGTACGCCTCCTCGTCGCCGGCCACCCTGCGCAGCACTCCGAACCGCAGCAGCAGCCGTACGACGGCGGCGAGGTCGAGGCGTTCGTCCCGGCGCTCCAGGGTGAACGTGATGCCCGCGTCGGCCAGATGGGGGTCGGCGGCGGCCAGCACCACCTGCTCGGCGAGCCTGCCCAGGGCGACCTGTGTCTCGCCGCGTTCGAGGGAGGCCAGGGTCAGGCAGAGCAGCACGTAGCGGCGGCGGGTGAAGGGCATGGCCGCGCGGCTCGGCTCCCGGGCCGGGTGGGTGGCGTCGGTGAGTGTGCCCGGGTTCTTGCGCAGCCGGGCCGCCTCCGCGTCCACTCGCAGGGACCAGCCGACGTTACGGTCGAACCACTCGCGCAGCTCCGTCTCGTACCGGCGGACCAGGCGGAACTCGTCCGGGTACGGTCCGTCCACCGTCAGCAGCGGTTCCTTCAACAGGGCGCGGGCCGCCTTCTGGAGGTCGGCGGCCCGCTGGCCTTCCAGTACCTCGGCGAGCTGCTCAGCCATGGAAACCCTCCGGGTCGTCGGGCGGCGTACGGTCCACGGGGCCGTCGTCCCGGCGGACCTCGGTCAGGTCGACGATCTCCACGAGGTGGTCCGGCCCCCGGAACACGCCGACCGGGGTGCGGATCTCAGCCCGGCTCCCGTCGTCGAGGGCGATCAGCCGGATCTCCATCGAGCCGTCGCCGCTGGTGGTCACCGTGCGGGTCATACCGGGCCGCCAGGTCGAGAGCGCGTCGCCGAGCAGCCGCAGGAACAGGGCGAAGGCTGTCGGGTCCAGTTCGCCGAGCCAGGACAGCCGTGTCTCCCCGCCGGTGGCGAGCGCCGCGCGGGCCTCAGCCGTCTGTCGGGCCTGCCGCGCGGCGAGTTCGGCCAGTTGCCGACGGGCCTCAGTGCGGTCGGCCACCCGGCGGGGCTTGCCCCGGCGTTCGTAGCTGCCGGTGCGGCGCAACTGTGGGCTGATGCGGACCGGTTCGGCCTCCCGCCAACGGGTGGTGGCGGGCACCGGGTCGGCCGCGCGGGCCGCCAGGGTGTCGCCGTCCACGGTCAGGTGCCGCGCGGGGTGCAGTCCGAACGCCACCCGCCACAGGCGGTGCCGTGCCTCGTCGTCGGGGGCTTCGGCGAACCAGCGGGCCAGCTCCCGGAAGTCCGCCGAACGGTCCGTCCGGCCCGCCCGCCGGTCGTTCAACTGGCGTACGACAGAAAGGAGTTGCGGAATCGACCCGAGCGCCCGTCGGCGCAGCAGACCGGCCTGCGACTCCCGGCCCTCCTCCGACACGAACCAGTCGGCGAGCCCGCGCCAGCGGACCCGCCAGCGCCGGTACGCCTCCCCTTCGGCCGCTTCCGCCTCGCCAGGGGCCGCGTCAACAGCCTCCCGGCCCGCCGCGAGGCGCAACAGCAGCTCCACACAGCCCTGTTCGGTGAGCGTCCCGATGAGCGAGGCGATCCGGCCGCCCAGCGTGATCAGGTCCTGGATGAACCGCTCCAGGTACTGGATCAGACGGTCCTTGTAGGCGAGAAAGGCGTCCACCTCTACGCCGTGCAGGTCGATGGTGCGTTGCAGGGAGCCCATGAAGGCGCGCGCGTTGTCGGCGAGGGCGGTGAAGCGTTCGGTGAGTGCCACCAGGGTGAGGTGGGTCTTCGCCGGGTCGGGTTCGTCCTGCGCGGCGATGACGAGCAGGGCGTGCAACTGGCCGACGATGTCGTGCAGCGCGACGGCCTGGAGTTCGCCCCGCCGGCCGAGCGTCGCCTCGTACGTGCCCAGCGCGGCCTCGGCGGCCTCCCCGGCCTGGGTGAGCTGGTAGATGAAGCGTTTGCGGTAGAAGTCCTCAGGAGTCGTGACCCGGGCCGTGTCCGGGTCGGCGCGGAGGTTGCCCCAGTCGGCCAGGCTGTCGAGCGCCTTGGTGAGGGCGTCGACATCCGAGGGCCGCTCGTGCGCCGTCAGCGCCGCGTACACGTCCTCCGGCCGCAGGTGCACCGCGAAGCGCTCCTTGGCCTCCGTGAACACACGCATCACACTGCGGTAGAGGGCGGTGTTGGGAACGGTGAGGTGCGCGAAGGGGCCGTAGTCGGCACATGCGGCGCCGTCCGCGCGATCGGCGTGTCCTTCGGAACCGGCTGCTGGGGACGTCATAGCACGTCCATGGTCCTCGCGGCCCGGACACGGCCACGCCCGAATGGCCGGATCTTGTGGGCGGTTACCGTGGAACTGTCCGGATTGCGACCCCTACAAGGGCGTACTCCGCTCATGTCACCGCCCTCGCCCGGGGCTGCGGGGCGGTCGTCCGGGCCGCGGCGATCGTCCCGGCCAGTTCGTCGACTCTGGCCGCGAGTTCGGGGTACGGCAGCCTCAGGTCGAGGACGTGCCGGTGCAGCGTGATCGCGCCCCCGGGGACGGGGACACGTACGGGCGTGCCGTCGGTGTCGCCCGCGGCGGACACCAGGTGCCCCTCAGCCAGTCCGAAGCAGGTGCAGTACGCCAGCATCTGGTACAGGTTCTCGCGTTTGATTCCCTCTTGGTATTTCGCGTCCACGACGATCGCGGGGTGGAGACCGCCGTCAGTTCCGGAAAGCCGGTGCACCAGGTCGGGCAGCAGGATGTGCTCATTGTGGTCGTCGAGGTGGTGGGTACGCGGATGGGGCTGGCTGCGTCCACCGATGTGCCGTTCGAGGGCCGCGCCGAGGGTGTTCGCGAGGAAGTCCTCGAAGACCTTCTCCATGTTGAACAGCAGCCCGTCTACGCTGACGTGCCGACCGTCTTCGTACTCGAACGAGGCCCCTCGCAGAACGATCTCCGCGAGCCGCAGCGCGGGAACGTAGTGGGCGTTGAGCCGGTTCGGTGTCCATGCCGCCACCGGGGCGCCAGGGGCCGGTGTGGTGACCCCTTCTAGTCGGGCGTCGAGTCGGCGCAGCCTGGCGCGCAGGCCGGGCGGAACGTCCGCCCGGCGGGCGAGCCGACGGGCAGCGCCGAGCAGGAGCTGGTTCTCGGGGATGTCGGGGGTGTGTTCGTCGTAAGCGATCTCCAGCGGCAGGGCGAGGCCGGGGCGCCGACGGAGCTGAGCGGCGGCACGGAGTCGGCCGCGCAGCATCATCGCGGTGTCTTCTCGGCCGCTGTAGCCGGAAAGCGGGCCCGTGCGCAGGGCCCGCTCGGCGGCGCGGGAGAAGAGTGTCGCGATCGCCGGGAACAGTTCCTTCCGCACCGAGGCGTCAACGGGGTCCGGCTGCCAGCGCAGCCGTCTGTCCTGAGCGTGGGCCAGCAGGTACAGCAGCCGGTCGATCGTGATCTTCGGGGTGATGCGCAGCATGACGGTGCCGTCGTCTTGGCCGAGTCTGACGGCGCCGACGGTTCGTTTGGCCTGGACTTCCCAGCGGGCGCCGCCCCGGCGGTCCCGAGCGGGACGGATGTCGACCAGTTTCCGGGCTTCCTTCGTACTGAGAGTGTTGACCTGGGCGTCGGTGAGCGGTCGGACATGCCAGCCCGCGCCTTCCCTGACGTCGACGGGCTGAAGGGTACGTCTTCGTGTCGGCAGCCCGGCGCCCACTGGGCGGGGCGGGTGCGAGGAGGACACAAATGGCACCGTGCGTGCGCGACTTGACGCGTCGGAAGGGCGACGCGGATCCGGTACTGGCGGGCTCCCGGAGGCGACCGGAAGCGTCGTGGGCGATGGCACGCCCGGCCGGACGACCACCGTCTCCGCGACCACCGGAGCGGCCTGCGCATCGTCCCCCGCAGCAGTCACTCGTCGGCTCCCGGCGCCGCCGGGGCGCCGTTCGGCGTCGCGGCCTGCACTGTGCTGTCCGTGTCCGTGTCACCTGTCCCTGTGGACAGACCCGTCGCCTCCCGAAGCACGTCCAGACCGTACTCGGCCTCCACGTCGACGTCGTCACCCCAGTGGAGTTCCGCGAGGAGCGGGAGGATCTGGTGCTTCCAGACCCTCTCCAGTCCCTTGGGGTGGCTGTGTACGGCGGGCCGCATGAAGTAGGAGGGGCCGATCCGGAAGTCCCGGTCGTCCAGCCGGACCTGTTCGATACGGGCGTTGAGGGCGTCGAGCAGGACGGCGGCGTCGGGCAGGAGTTGCTTCTGCTTCAGCCACTCCGCCAGGAAGGAACTGACCGGCTTCCGGGCCGGGTGGAGTTCCATGAAGGAGAAGCGCCGACGCATTGCCGCGTCCATGAGGGCAATGGAGCGGTCGGTGGTGTTCATCGTGCCGATGATGACGAGATTGGGGGGCAGCCGGAAACGGTGCCCCTCGTCCGAGCCGTAGAGCAGGTGCACGAACTCCTTGCGGTATTCGAGCAAGAAGTACAGCTCGCCGAAGACTTTAGCGAGATGTCCACGGTTGATCTCGTCGATGACCAGGACGAACGTCTCACCCCTGCTGTCCTCGGCGTTCTCGGCGAGCGTCTTGAGCGGGCCGGGTACCAGGTCGAACACGATGCCCGAACCGGCGTCGGACAGGCCCCGGCCGTCAGCCGACCCGCCCGGAGAACGGCCGTGCCCGGTGCGCGAACCGGCTGCCTCTTTCTTGCCCTCCTTTCCTTCCTTCGCCGCGAGAGGAACGGCGCGCGGCCGGAAGCCCTCGAAGAAGTCCTCGTAGGAATAGGCCGGGTGGAACTGCACCAACCGGATGTTGGCCTCCCGCCCGCCGGTGAGGTGGCGGGCCAGAGCGAGGGCGGTGTACGTCTTGCCGGTGCCGGGCGGGCCGTGGAGGATCAACTGAGGCCGGTCGCGCAGCAGTTCCACGCACTCCTGGAGCCATTCGGGATCCGGCATGGTCAGCTTGTCGGCCAGCTCCTGTGTGGCGTCCGGGAGTTCGGCGTCGGCGACCGCGCCGCTCGGGGTTCGGCTGGGGTCCTCGTCGAGGAGGACTTCCAGGTCCGCGGTGAATTCGGAGATTTCCAACAGGCCGGCGTTCGGGTTACCCAGGGGGCCGGTGAGGTGCCGGGGCAGGTCGTCGAGGGTGAGTGGCTTCTTGTCGTCGAGGTTGGCCCACTCCACGGGGCGTTGCAGTACCGTCCCGTCACCGGTGGCCGTCTGCGTCACCTCGCCTTCCCCGACCTCGCCGAGGTAGATGCGGTCGCCGTCGGTCGTGATGACGATGTCGTTCGGCCGCATCCGCGAAAGGAACGCCTGGAAGGAGGCGGTGGTCTCGCTCCGGCGAGCCTGGCTCAGATCGGTGTAGTACGTGTCGACGATCTCACGGATCTCCTCCGGACCCGTCTCCGGTCCGAGGGTGGGTATGCGGTCGGCGGAGAGGGTACAAACGCCCTTGTCCCGCCAGAGGGAGCGGATCAGGGGCACCCCGGCGAGGTCCATGCCACGGATCAGCCAGGCACGGCGGGGCGGTTCGGGCTTCGTGGGTGCGGTGCCCTGTTCGGCCACCAGCTCGGTCAGCTGCTCGGTCGGCAGCCTGCGGTCGAGCTTCGCGCGCACGGCCCGGGCACCGGAGGCCGTGATGTCGTAGACACGGCTCTCCTCCAGCAGGATGCGCCACTCGTCGTACTCGCCCTCCGTCAGCTCAAGCTGCTCGGGCACCTCTCCGTCCTGCCCCAGAGCGAGATGCCAGCCGCGCATACGACCGGCCTGGATCCAGGACCGCAGCGGCTCCTCTTCCAGACCGATGGTCGCCGCGAGGTCGGCGGTCGCGACCCACTGACTGGAGTCGGGCAGCATTTCCAGCACATCCGCCGCCTGGTTGAAGGCCGCACGCTCGGTGCTCCAGTACTCGTACCGCTGGAAGGCACGCGCCAGCAGGGCGTGCCTGTCGCCCTCGTACGCGGTGAACGCCTGGCGCCCCGGGCCGGTCAGTCGCCACTTCCGGCCCGTCTTGCGGAGCCAGCCCGCCTTCACGAGGTTGATGCTGTCGTACCGCAACTTCGTCCGAGCGTTGGTGGCGAGGTCCGGGAACTCCTCGTCCCACTCCGCCTTGAGCGTGGGATCGTCCTCCTGCACCCGCTCCCACACCTCGGCGAACGACAACCCGTGCCCGGCCGGCAGCCGGTGCAGGACCCGCATGGCGGCGTGCACCGACCGCGCGCTCAACTCCGTGACAGCACTCATCACATCCCCCTCCCCGTGGGCCACGACGGACCACCCACGCGGCTCCCCGAACAGATCGACTCCAGCGCCTCCAACATAACCGCCACCACTGACAACGCCCGTCCGATGTCAATGCCGCCCCACAGGAGCGGTGCACTTCCGGACATCACCGTCGCGGGTTGGCCGGTTCCCGTCACGGCTCCTCGGCGGGCACCCGGCAGCACCTGCTTCCCGATCGCCGGGCACCACACATGCCACCCCGGCGCGAGCAGATCGACCAACCCGAGCCCCCGCCCGGCCTCGGCAGCACGCCGGGGTCCGGGTCGTGCACGTTCAGTGCGATGCCGTACGACGTCACGCACACCTCGACAACGAGCGGGACGTGGTCCCCGCAGGCCCTCACCGAGTTGCCGACCAGCTCGGACAGGACGAGCTGCGCGGAGTCGACGGCGCCGGGAGCGAGGCCCTGAGTGAGGAGTTCGGTGCGGGTCAACTCCCTTACAGCGCGCAGGTTCGAGGGTGAGGCGGAGATGTGGGCGGCGAAGCCCTGGGGGCGGGGTCGGGGGGAGAAACCGGGGGTTGTGGGGTGGGGTGGGGGGTTGAGGTGGGGTCCATGGCGTCGTCTCCCTGCAGGGCGGTTGGGACTGGTCCAGGCTCCACCCGATGCACTTCGTCCTCCCCGAGGTAGAAATATTTCCCTCCGAAAGAGAGAAGTTCTCGCGATGGTGTGCGACCACCGCATCAGCCTCGTCAGACTTCCCCCGTGCCCAACTCGCCACTTGTACCGACCGTTCGGCGCCGCCGCTTGGGTGCCAGCCTGCGGCGCTTTCGCAGCGAAGCAGGAATGACACTTGACAGCGCCGCAGGAGCCATGGGCTGGAGGGCTCCCATGCTCTCGAAGATCGAGTGCGCGACTCAGGCGATCAAGCCGGCCGAGGTGGAAGCCCTATTGCCGGTGTGCGGAGTGCAGGACGCCCAGGTGAAGGATGCGCTGAAGGCCCTGGCGCAGGATGCGGGGAAGAAGGGCTGGTGGCAGACATACAGCGCGATCGTCTCCCCCGCCTACGCCGACTGCATCTCCCTTGAGACCGACGCCGAAGCGATCTGTGCATGGTCGCCCCTGGTGGTCCCCGGGCTGCTCCAGACCACCGCCTAAGCGCGCGAGACCATCTCCGGGGTGACCAGCCGCACGCCGGAAGAAGTCACCGCGCTGGCTGAGGTACGCATGGCCAGGCAGTCCGTCCTCTCCCGTCCGGGCGGGGCTCTGGAGCTGTGGGCCATCATCCACGAGGCGGCACTCCACCAACGCTTCGCTGTGCGGCCCGCCACGATGCGTAAACAGCTCCGACGACTCCTCGACGTCTCGGAAATGCCCAACGCCACCGTTCAGTTGATGCCGCTGAACTCGACCGCGCACCCCGGCGTCGTGGGGGGGCACCCTCACTACGTTCCCCCGACCGATGCCGCCAGTGGTACTTCTAGAAAACCTCAGCGGCGCCGCGTACGTTGAGGGCGACGATGCGGCGCCCTTCGCCAAAGCCTTCGAGCGCATTCGCGCGACGGCACTTGCGGTGGAGGATTCGCTCGCGAGAATCACCGAGTTGGAGGAGCGGCACCGGAAGTGACCTACCGTAAAGCCGAGTTGTACGCCTACGACATCAGCACCGCGATATGGCGGAAGGCGTCCGCCAGCAGCGCGGAGCACGTCTGCGTCGAGGTAGCCCAACTCCCCGGCGGCGCAAGGGCCGTCCGGGACTCCGAGAACCCCGGCCGCGAGCCCCTGCGTTTCACCGCCTCGGAGTGGGCCGCCTTCCAGGACGGGATCATCGCCGGCGAGCTGTGACTGGCGTCGGATCACAGCACCGCCTCAGCTCTCAGCCCCAGAAGCCCAACTGCCCGTCCGGGTCCTCCCCTTCCGGCGCGCTCGGCTCCGGCGCTTCGGGCTGCGGCGACTGCTCACCCACAGCCTCCTCGTCTGCCTTGACGGGCAGCCTCGTCAGCGGACTCCTGCCAGGCTCGTGGCGCTGCCCCAGACCCGGCACCGGGGTCTGCTCGGGGTGCGCGTACCGCACGCCCGACTCGGCTGCCTTCGCCATCGCCCGATAGACCGTCAGGATCTCCTCCCTGGTCCGCGCGAACAGCTCCGGCTTCTTGTTGCGGAACGCCCGGAAACTGTCCAGCACGAGCGCGGCCTCCGCCTCGGACACCCCGTACAGGTGGAAGTACGCGGCGTCCAGCTCCGCCCGCATGAGGAAGCGGCGCTCGTCGTCCCAGACGAACGGGGGTCCCTCGTCGCCGAGATGGCGGGCGAAGGGGGCCAGGTCGTGGGAGGTGTAGGTGAGTTCGAGGACTCGCGGGCGGATCCAGTTGGCCAGGAGTTCACCTGCGAGCCAGGGGGTGGGAGCGCCGTACTTCGCCGGGCCGAGGATCGGGAGTTGCTCCAGATAGGCATACGTCAGGTGCGCCCCCGAGATCTTCTGCCGGGCGGCGAAGTCGAGAACGAACGCACACAGGTTGGCCAGCAGCCCCTCCAACGGCAGTGCCCGGTCGACGGGCAGCAGCAGCGGGGCCGTATGCCCCACCGCCGTCCTCGGCCCCACCGAAGCGATCACCGTCCGCTCGTCCGACGCCCGGCACACATCACGCCAGCCCATCAGCCAGTCGTACGGCCACTCTGTCTGCGGCAACGACGGGTGCTCGGCCGCCAGGCGGGCGTCGACGAGTTCCTCCCTGACCCAGTAGCGGGGTAGCGGCACGGCGTACGGGTCACGATGTGCGGGGGTGTCGAGGCGGGGCAGGGTGCCCTTGTTGATCTGGGCCTGCGTCGCGTTCTCGTACGTCGCGAAGCGGGCGTCGTAGTGGTGGAGAAACTTGCCCTCGTAGAGCGGGAGAGCACGCGCGTCCCCGCTGACGAACGTCGTCCCCGCCCGCGTCCGTTCCTCGCTGTCCAAGGTCTCAGCTGTCAGAAACAGATCCGAATCGCCAGACATGTGGAACATCGTCTTGAACCGCAACCCCCACTCATTCCGCTCACCCCCCATCCCCTTGCTCTCCCACAACACCGGCACCCGCTCGTGAATCCCCCGCAGCACCGCCAGATGCTCCGGGCTGTCACACACCGGCGAGGTCCGTGTGTTGGGGTTGATCGCCCGGAAGCCGTCCGCGTCCAGCTCGAAGGTGCGGGCGTCGAGCTGGTCGGGTCTGCGGGCCCGGAAGGCGAGCCTGGCCCGCTCCTGCTGTCGGCCCGGCCCGGAGACCGTGAACAGGCAGAAGCGGTACTGGTTGTGGACATCGGGGAACAGCTTCTCCTCGTTCTCCATATCCAGCACCGTCACCAACTCCCGCCGCTCCACCAGCTCCCCGAAGAACCGCGCCGTCGTCAGATCCGTCGCGATCCCGGTCGGCAGCACCAGCCCCGACAGCCCCTCCGGCGCCAACAGCGTCCGCGCCCGCTCCGCGAACACCGCGTACGTGTTCACATCGCCGTGCCCGGTCAACGGGAAGATCCCTGACCCCCGGAGCATCAGCGTCGTACCGGCCGCCTCACGCAGCGCGATCTGGAACTGCTCGTAGTGCTCACGATCGACGTGATCCTCACTGACCTCCAGCGCGGCGATGAGCTTCTTGCGCTCATGGGCGTTGAGGGCGTCGGCGACGGTCTCGTCGCGGGAGGCGAACCACTCCTTCTCCTGGATCTTGACGCGCTCCCAGGGCGGGTTGCCGAGGACGCAGTCGAAGCCGCCCTGCCAGCCGGTGACGGGGTTGTGGTCCTCGTCCTCGTCGTTCTCGACGCGGAACACGCGCGGGAATTCGAGGTGCCAGTGGAAGAACTGGTTACGGGAGGCGATGTTCCGCAACGCCTCCTCGCCGTCCGGAGGAAGGGCTCCCCCCTCGGCGATGTGGACAAGGGTGCTGCTGGTGAGGGCGACCGGCGCGCCCACGTACTTGGGCCAGAGAAAGGCCGCGCACCAGGCGTCCGCGACCCGCTGATGACGTCGGCGTTCCTCCGACTCCTGGACGAACTTCTTGTACCGGCGGGCCTGTTCGCGTACGGCGGCCAGGCTGCCGTCGGGCAGGTCGGCGAGTTCCTCGGCCTCCATGCGCAGGGCGACCGTACCCATGCGCAGAGGTGTGCTCCCGATGGATCCCTGCGTCCCCTGGCCTCCTGCCAGTTCCTTCTTGTTGGCGGACTTTAGCCGGGTGAGGATCTTGCTGTCGTCGCCCGCGAGCTTCTTGAACGCGCCGTCGGGAAGTCCGTCCGCGATGAGCTTCGGGGTGGTGCCGAGCAGGGCGTTGCCCGCCTTGACGCGGTCGTCGAGGTAGGCGAGGGGGCGGCCGGGTTCGAGGGATTCGAGCCAGAGGGAGACCTTGGCGATCTCCACGGCCATGGGGTTGATGTCCACGCCGTGCACGCAGTGGCGTACGACTTCGGCGAGTGCCGTCCGCACCCGCTCGGGTGCCGGTTCGGGGTCGCCTGTGTCAAGTTCCGCGTACCGGTGGGCGATGCGGCGCGCTGCCGCGACCAGGACGTGGCCGGAACCGCAGGCCGGGTCGACGAAGCGCAGGTCGAGAAGGCGGCGCGGATCTCCGGTCGCGAAACTCTCTATCACCGGGTCGAGTGCCTCGTCGAGGAGCTTCTCGATGAGGGTGACAGGTGTGTAGTAGGCGCCGGTCGTCTTGCGCTTGTTGCCCGCCAGGGTCTGGACCCAGAAGCGTTCGGGTTGGGAGCTGCGCCGGGGGCGCAGCTCCAGCAGGGACTCGTAGACGCTGCCGAGTTCGTCCGCCCCCAGGTGCCGGTAGTCGACGCGCTGCCAGCGGAGCTGCTTGTCCTGGACCCGGCACAGCAGCCGTACGGCCTCCAGGAGCGGCTCGTTGGCCAGGGCGGCGTTCCGCAGGGGCTCGGCGGCGCCGAGGCGGGTGTTGGTGGCGGGGGCGGACTCGTCGTCGGCGCGGAAGTACAGTCCGCCAAGTTCGGGCAGGGCGAGAGCGGGAGCGCCGCCGTCCGTGCCGAGGGCGTTCAGGACGCGGCACAGCGCGGGCCACAGGTCGGTGTTGCGGTCGCCCGGACGGCGGAAGGCGATGCGGCGCAGGCGGCGGGTGGAGAAGTAGTCCAGGTAGCGCTTGCGGGCATCGTTGACCGGCGGGGAGTCCGTCGGGTCGAGGAGGATGCCCCGGTCCTCGGCGACGAACAGGAAGATCAACTGGTAGACGAGGCGCAGGAGTTCGTGGTGGAACTCCTCCAACGCTTCCTGGCCGCCGCGGGCGATCGTCTTCCGCAGCTCCTCGTTGCCGACGAGGAATCCGGTGCCGAGCACGCCCAGGGCGTCGGCGACCTGGTCCCGCAGGTGGTCACGGGCGCGCAGGCCGGTCTCGACGGAGTGGGCTCGCAGCCACTCGATACGGCAGTCGGCGGGGGTGAGGGCGGGGGCCTCGGGATCGTCGGTGTCCTCGCCGAGCTTAGGCTGTGCGGGGATATCGGCGACGTCACCGGGCTCTTCTTCGTCGTCCTCCGGATTGCTCTCGGTCTCGGTCTCGGTCTCATTCTCCGCCACACCGTCGGCGGCGGTCTCCTCCGCCGGATCCGGAGACTCCGCCTCCTCGGCGTTCCGGGTACGCCGCCTCTTGCGCGGCTTGGCCACCAGCTCGAAGCGCGTGGCATGCAGCAGGGAGTACAGCAGGACGAAGTCGGCGTACTGGTCGTTGTCGAAGATCGCCTCAAGGTCGAACTCCAGGTACGCCGAGCCGACAAGCGAGGTGGAGTCCCGTACGACGCGCAGGAGTTGGCCGTTGGAGAGGACGCCCCACAGGTGGTCCGGGGAGACGTTGAGGAGTTCCTGGAGGACGGACTGGGGGGCGCGTCGATTGCCGACCTTGCGGTCGAGGGTCTTGCCCCAGGCCACGAGATGGACCGGGAGGTGGTCCTGCCAGCGGTGGCTGCTGTGCAGCCGCTCGCCCCGGGTGGGGTGTTCGACGGTGACGCCGTCGGTGTGCAGGGGGCCGTAGCCGAGTTCCGTGAAGAGGCGCAACAGCCAGGCCCTGCGGGTCAGGGTGTTGGCGGACTTCTCCCCCGGCAGCCGGGCCAGGTCGTCGCGGAAGGCCCGGTAGGCGCCGGTGAGGGCGGCCCAGGCGCGCCCGGCCGCCTCGCCGATGCGCTCGCCCCGGTACAGGCCGTAGTCGGCCGGGGCGCAGCCGGGTAGTTCACGGTCGCCGGCGGCCACCCTGGCCAGGAGGTCGGCCGTGAACAGCCGGCCCTCAATCCGTACGGCGGACGTGGTCGGCGGCAGGGGGGCGAGGGCGGAGCGGAAGTCGGTCAGGACGGGGGTCAACGGCGGGCTCCGGCGGGGAGGAAGGCGTAGACACCGAGCTCGTCGGGGGGCCCGGCGGGAGTGACGGTGATGCTACGGGCGGCGGCGGCACCGAGTTGGCGGCCCCGCTCGCCCGCGGCCTCGCGTACCCGTAGGTGCGCGTCGGTGAGCTGTTGGGCGAGCTGGTCGCCGTACTCGGTCAGATGCGCCCGCACCTCGGGCAGGCGCAGTTCACCGAGTGCGCGGCGGATGGTGTCGAGCCGGTGTTCGGGGATCACGCTGCCCTGGGGTTCGGCGGCCAGCAGTGCGGCGGTCTCCTCGTCGCTGAGCCACTCGGTGCCGCCATGGTCGTCGGGGCGCCAGCCCAGGATGCGGGTGTCCTCGGCGACGAGTTCCTTGCGCTTTCGGCTGTTCTTCAGGGGGAGGCTCAGCTTGAGGCGATAGCGGGCCAGCAGCAGGACGGTGTAGATGTCGACGGACGGGGTCCGTACCACGCTCAGGCGGCGGGCGGGCCGCTCGTCGTGTGGTATGGCCGGGTCGATGGCCGAGTCCAGCACATAGCGGGCGACGGCTCGGACCGCGGGGTCGGTGCGCACGAGTGCGTGCTCGTTCGGCGGCACCGGCAGGTCGCGGTGGAAGAGCAGCTCACGCGGGGTGGTAGAGGACGCCGTCGTCCGCCGGAGGGATTTCGCGGTACGCGTGGCCTTGACCGCGGTCCGGCGCGCAGTGCGGCCCGTGCCGGCCGCGGCGGCGGCCTGGTCCTCCGTCTCGTACACACCGAGGGCGTGCCGCAGACCGGGCGGCAGTGGGCTCGGCTGGGCGGCAAAGCCGTGGGTGTCCGGCAGGTCCCGGACCGGCGCGCGCAGTGCGGCGAGCGACTCTCGGGTGAACTCCGCGATGTCGGCGGGGACTCCGAGGACCTGTCGGAGAGCGGTCAGCTCGTCCTCGACCTCCTGGGGTCGCATGCCAGAGTGGGAGAACTTGGTGGGCACCCTCGACTCGCGCTCGGCGGCGCTGTCCCAGGCGCGGTGGAGGGTGTCACGGGCCGCGGCGATTTGCTCGTCCGCCCCGAAGTCGAACGACAGCTGGCCGGTGCCGGCGGCCTGTTCGGGGCGGCCTCGCAGCAGCAGGCTGTTGGTCAGGGCTTCGAGTACGCCTTCGCCCGCCTTCGGCACGGGCAGGGCCACCCCTGTCTGCTGGGCGATGTCACGGTGCTTGCGGATCAGGACGTCCAGGACCAGGCCGTCAATACCCGTGTCGGTCTCGTACAGGGTCACGGCCATAACCCGTTCGCTGCGCTGCCCGAAGCGGTCCACGCGACCCTCGCGCTGCTCGTGGCGCGTCGGGTTCCAGGAGAGGTCGTAGTGGAGGACCGCGCTGAAGCGCTCCTGAAGGTTGACGCCCTCGGAGAGACAGTCGGTGGCGATCAGGATCTGGCGTCCGGGACGCACGGTGAGCTGTGCGATCCGTTCCTCGCGGGCCTCGGGCGGCAGGTCGCCGGTGATGGCCTCGACATGGGCCCGGCCGCCGAGCGCGTCGTGGAGGTGGGTGCGTACGTATGCGGCCGTGGGGATGTAACGGCAGAACACGATCGGATCGTGGCCGTCGGCGATGAGGGCCTTCACCTCGTCGATCAGCAGCCGCAGTTTCGCGTCGTGCTCCGGTCCGGCCAGGGCTGCGGCGCGGAGCGCGAACTCCTTCAACTTGGGATCCGGCTTGCGGGGCCGGGGGGCCGTCTCCCCTTCCGTCTTGGGTCGTGGTCCTTCGGTCACTTCCTCCGACTCGGGAGCGGGAGCGGGCTCCGCCCTGTCGAGGAGTGTTCCCGGTACCGTATCCAGCCCCTCCGCCGCCTCCGCGTCGGATCCTTCCAGGACGGTGTCACGGGCGATGCGGTCGGCTTCCTCCGGGGTGCGGGCGGACGCGACGGCGGAACGAGTGGTGAGCGTCGCCTTGCCCGCGTCCGGGGAGGAGAGGACACAGCGCAGTAGGGCGAGCACCGACCACCAGCTCATCCGCTGCCCCAGTGCCCCGTCGGGGCGGCGGACCTGCTCCCGGGCGTAGCCGATGACATCGGTGACGAACTGGGCGTACACGGGGTCGAGGCGGTAGGGGACCTCGCGCAGCAAGCGGTCGGCGGGGAAGGGGGTGTCCTCGTCGAGGAAGTGCCGGATGTCGCGGCGACGCCGCTGCACCAAGTGCCGGGCGATACGGTCCCGGTGGGCCGGAACCGTGGGGTCCAGCTCGGCCAGGGCGGGGTCGAGCAGGCCGGTGAGCTTGGCGAAGGCGTCGCGGTCGCCGCTGTGCGGGGTCGCGGTGACCAGGATCAGGTGGCGGTCGCGGTCGGCGGACAGTTCCTTCAACAGGTCGTAACGCTGCTGCCGGCCCGATCCGGCACCGATACAGGTGTGCGCCTCGTCGACGATGAGGAGATCCGGGCAGGTGCGCAGGAACGCGTCGCGGCGCTCCCGCTGTTTGATGAAGTCGGTAGAGACGACGGTGTAGGGGTAGCGGTCGAAGATCGTCTGCTCATTCTCGATGATCGACCGTTCCAGCTTCTTCGCGGTGGACGGCAGCACCAGTTCGGCGTCAAGGCTGAACTTGTCGCGCAGCTCGCGCTGCCACTGCTCGGCCAGTGCCGGGGAGCACAGGACGGCCAGGTTCGTCGCGGAGCCCTGTTCCAGCAGCTCCTTGGCGATCAGCGCGGCCTCGACCGTCTTGCCGATGCCGACGTCGTCGCCGATGAGGAGCCGTACGGTGTCCATGCGCAGGGCAGCCATCAGCGGTACGAGCTGGTACTGGCGTGGCTGGACCGCGATCCCGGACAAGCAACGGAAGGGGCCGGCGCCGCTGGACGCGGAGACCCGCAGGGCCGTGCGCAGGAGGGAGGCGGAGGCGAAGTCGCCGATATCCTCGCTGTCGACGGGAACGAGGCGCCCCGTCTCCTCGTCCCTCGCGTAGCGCAGTTCCGGAGCGGTGAAGCGCGGGTCCGCAGTCTCCTCGGGAAAGAGCAGGGTGTCGAACTCGCTGTCCCCGTCCAGGGAGCGCGCCAGCGTGAACTCCGGGGTGCTTCCCGGCAGTACCACCCAGTCCCGGCCCCGGGCGTGGACCAGTGCGCCGGGCACGTAACCGCCGCTCATCGTGGAGTCCGTCCCGGGCCGAAGACGTTGGGATACGCGCGCACGGTGCTGTGCCACTCCTCTTCGCTGTCGTCGCTCATCTCGATCACGAGCCAGCCGCGGTTGCCCAGCCAGGTCCTGGCCTTGGTGTCACGCGACTCGTCGGGGACGCCGTGGCGGGGCAGGTCGAGGAAGACCGCCACGTCGGCGTCGGGTAGACGGTAGACGAAGTCGGGCACCACCTGTGCCGCACCGAGGCCCTCACCCGTTTCGTCGGGCAGCCGGTAGCCGTATTCGGTGAGCCACTCCACGAATCCGCCGCCTTCCGCGTGCGAGGTACGCGAGGCCAGCGCGGCGGCCTGCTCGGCCGGGCTCGCCGCTTGCGGCCGGTCCTTCACCGCCTCGCACTCGGCGAGCTGGATCAGCAGTGCTACGGCCGTCTGGCGGCGGATCATGGGGTGGGAGGGCTGGTTGTGGTAGGTGAGCAGGCAGTCGTAGCAGCCGAACTCACATACCTCTTGCGCCCCCTTGGCGTGCCCCCGGTCTCGCCACTCGCCGTCCGCCTTCTCGTAGTGGATGATCTCCAGGGCCTTGGCGGCCACCTTGGCGATCACGGCCGGATCGTCGTGCAGCAGCCGCAGCACACCGGCGCCGCCTTCCCCGCCCTCGACGAACAGCATGCGCGCCCGGTCCTCCGGGTCGGGGAGGTCCTCGCTCTGCAGTTCGGCGTCCTCCAGCTGGAAGTGCGCCTCGATGCCCCGCTCCAGGGCGTAGCGGAGGGTCACGGCCGTGTAGGGATCGACCGGGACCGCCAGGCGCAGGACGGCGATGTTCTTGGTGTCGTCCGCGTACGGAACCACCTTCTCCGTCCGGGTCGTGCGCCGGAAGGTACCGAGCGCCGCCTGTTCGGCCGAGGACTCGGCACGCTCGGCGGCCTTGCTGTCACTGAGCCAGCGTCCGGTCACGGGGTCGAGCCAGAAGCCCTCGTCGCCCCGGGTACGGCGCCCGCGCCGACCCAGGTTGATGACGTAGACGGCGGCGTCTCCGTAGGCGACCTCGGCCACATCCGAGCCACCGCTCTCCGGCCGGAAACGGGCGGTGAGTTTCCCGTGGTGGAAGCGGTAGGCGGTTTTCAGGTCGAAGGGCTCCCTGAGGCGCTCCTCCTCGTCGGAAGAGATACGGCGCCGGGGCTCGGCGTACACAGTGGTCAACTGCATCAGTCTGCGCAGCACGGGCACGAGCCGGGCCCGGCAGTGCAGGCAGTCCTCGCGCTTCTCCCGGTTGTCGTGCCAGTAGCCGCACTCACCACACACCTTGGCGTCGACCGTGGCGATGCTCCCCGGGGTCTCGCCCATGGGCACTTGCACGTTGGCGACGGTGTAGCGGCGGCCCTCGTGGTAGATGAGCGCGCCGGGACCGAACTCACCGATGGCGATGAACCGCGGCCGTTGGATGTAGGCGCCGTGCTTCTGGCCGTACCGGCTCTCGCCGGGCTCTCCAGGGACATACGCGGCCAGCGGCAGCCTCGGGAACGAGTACCCGGGCAGGAAGCCCTCGGAGGCGAAGTAGCGGTATGAGTAGAAGTCGGAGCGCACTCCGTCCGTGGCGTCCGTGTCGTTGCACAGCAGGTCCAGCTGCTGTTCCGCCTGGATACGGCGGGCCCGGGCGCGGCGGCGCTCCTGCAGCGTGACGGAGGAGTCGTTGGCGCGGCGGTCCTGTTCGTCCCGCTCGTCGTGGGCGTTGCGGTAGAGACGACGCCAGCGGTCGCACGCCTCGTCGAAGGTGCGCAGGGCGCTTCGGACCTGGTCCTCGATCCATCCCTCGTACCACCAGGAGGTGGCGGCCAGGTCATCGCGCAGTGGAGCGAGGATCCGGGTGCAGCGGGTGATGGCGTTGCGCCGGTGGGCATCGCGCTCCAGCCCCTGGCGGAGCTTGCCCGCGAGAGGCAGAGGCAGCGGACCGCCCGGCTCCCGGGGCGGAGCGGCGACATCCAGGATGTCCGTCATCCGGTGCTTCAGATTCGCCCCGGTCTCGGCCAGCCACACCGCGTGGATGTGGGAGCGCAGTAGGTCCTCGTTGGTCAGGTCGATACGCGGGGGTACCACGCTGCCCGACACCATGAGCTGGGGACGCCGGAAGTAGTACTGGTCGTGGGCGCTGCCCGTGGAGCAGTACGTGGTCACCAGCGCGGGCTGGCCCGAACGTCCGGCCCGACCCGAGCGCTGGGAGTAGTTGGCCGGGGTCGGGGGGACGTTGCGCATGGTGACAGCATTGAGTTCGGCGATGTCGACGCCGAGTTCCATCGTCGGTGAGCAGAAGAGCAGCGGGAGGTCTCCGCTACGGAACCCCTTCTCGCGCGCGATCCTGAGGTCCGTCTCGACCTGCGCGGTATGTTCCCGGGCCTCGAGGTCGCGCAGTTCCCCGGCGGCATCGCGGTACAGGTCGCGGAAGAAACGGTTGACCCTGCCACCGGCTCCGGGGTCGAAGGTCTTGCGCACCGGGTCCGGTTCCGCCGTCTCGCCGTCCCCTGGCAACCAGATCAGGGAGGAGACCTTGAGCTGGTATCCAAGAGCTCCGTCCGACCGTTCCTCGACGATCTTGAGCAGTCCGGCCGTGTGCAGTATGCGCAGCAGGTCGCGGATGACCACGTCGGCGTCCGCCTCGGCCATCCTGCCGCCGGCGAGCTGCGGAAGCGCGGCGAACGCGTCGGGTCTGCGCAGGTAACGTCCGAATCCGCCGCGGGCACTGAAGTGAACCGTCTCGGGGGAGGAGGAGCGCTTCGGCCGTGGTCCGGCGTAGGCAACCCGGGCCGGGCTGCGTGGGTCGGCCTCCGGTACCACCCAGAGACCCACCAGATGTTCCCTGCTCTGGGCGACGAGCTGTTCGTGCCCCAGCTTGGTCAGGCGCGTCTCGTTGACCGCGAGGGCCCGCCGCAGTTCGTCGAGCAGGGTCCGGGCGAGTTCCTCGCGGTGCGCGGGTTCGTCGTTCTCCAGTGCCCAGTGCGTGCCCTGCCACAGCTCGGTGTCGGCGGCGATGTCGGACAGCGAGGTGTAGTCGAATCGGAGCAGGCCGGTCTGGGACAGGTTCGGCATGGTCAGCCGCCAGCCGCGCTCAAGGTCCCCGTAGACGCGGTAGGTGAGTGCCGCGCGCAGGGCCGCCTTGGTGTCCTCCAGCTGCCCGTACTTCACCCCGGCGCCACCTTGGGCGTAGGCGGAGAGAGGCAGGTCCAGCGCCTCGGTCACGGCCTGAGGCAGCATGTCGTGGCGCAGGCCGGTCTCTCCCGCCTTCTCCAGCGCCCGGTACAGGGCTCCCCGGATCTGGGTGACCTGGACGAAGTCGTTGAAGTGGCCCGCTTGGAGGCTGGCGTCCTGCCGGTTGTCGACGAACGTCAGCAACTTCTGGGCCCGCTTCTTCAGCTCGGGCTGGCCGCGCAGCGACCGTACGACGCTGGAGGCGACGAGGGACACGGCGGAGCTGCGCCCCTCTGCGGAGAAGGTGGCGAGCTTGGCGAAGTCCCGGACGCGCAGCTGCTCGTATCCGACCCGGCAGCGCGGACAGAAGCGGAAGGGGGCGCGGATCCACCAGGCGTGCAGGCCCGTTCCGGGTGTCGTCGGCCGCCCCTGCGGGGAGAGCCAGACCTCGACCGGGAGGTCGTCCTTGCGGGCCTTCACGACGGTGCGCCGACCATTATCGTCGGTCTCGATCCAGCTGGCGGGAAGGCGGTCGAGGACGTCTTCGGGATCGCTGGGCCAGGGCCTTTCCTCGTCCACGAAGAGATAACCGTCGCCCGCCTCCGCCGGGGCCTCGGGGTCCTTGCGCGCGAAGTAGCGTTCCTGTCGGCTGTCGTAGGTGACGGCCGGGTAGTCGTGTCCGCATTCGCGGCAGAAGTGCAGGGGCACCAGCGGCTGGTCCTGATGGCCGGGTACCCGGAGCTGGTACTGGCTGGTGAGGTGACGAGGGGCCGTAACCGGTTCGAGGCTGGCGTAGACGGTGTCACCCTTGGAGAGGAACTGGTGGAGGCGGAACGCGAAGAGGGGGCGCGTCGTACCGGGAACCTTGGTCCGGGCCCCCACTTCGAGCATCGTCCGGATCGCCGCCCCGCAGTCCTTCGCTGAGGGAGCTTCCGCACCGCAGGCCGCGCGCAGTTGCCGCGCGGCCTCCGGGATCTGGATGGGGGCGCGTCGGCGCAGGCGACGCGTGGTCGCGGTGTCGGAACCGGGTTCCGGTTCCAGGCCGAAGGCGTCCTCGACCCAGATGGCGAATGGGTCGGACTTGAGCTCCTGGTACGTCGTCGGCAGCGCGTCCTGCCCGGAGACCGCCTTGCGTACGGCCGCGAGAAGAGCGGCCCGGTGCCCCTCGGGCGGAAGTGGACGGCCCGGGTCCGTCGCCCGCTCAAGCGTCTCGCCGATCACGTTGTCCGGTTCGACCGTGGTGCCGAACAGCCGGGTGGCGACGTCCGCGACCTCCTGGCGGGCCTCCTCGAAGGTCTCCGCGGTGGCCATGGTCGCCGAGGTGCCGATGCACCGCATGTCCGGGGCCTCACAGGCGTCCCGGAGTCGGCGCACCAGGACGCCCACATCGGCGCCCTGACGACCGCGGTAGGTGTGGAGTTCGTCCAGGACGAGGAAACGCAGCCCCTTCGCCGCCGCGATGAGTTCCTTGCGTTCGTCGGGGCGGGTGAGCAGGTACTCCAGCATCATGTAGTTGGTCAGCAGGATGTCCGGCTTGCTCGCCAGCACCGACTGCTTGTCCTTGAGCTTCTCCTGCCCCGTGTAGCGGGCGAAGGTGACCTTGCGGTCCGCGTCCGGTACACCGTCCTCAAGGTAGCGTTTGAGTTCCTCCATCTGGCTGTTGGCCAGCGCGTTCATGGGATAGACGATGATCGCGGAAATGGTGCCCGGCCGCGGATGTTTGAGGACCTCGTTCACGATGGGCAGCAGGTAGGACAGGCTCTTACCTGACCCGGTTCCCGTCGTGAGCACATATGAGCTGTTGGACGCCGCGATCTCGACGGCCTGTTTCTGGTGGTAGTGGAGAGTGAGGGTGACGTCCTCGCGGCCGACCACGTCCTCCACCGCTTGCTTGTCCCGGAAGTACTGGGCGCACAGTGCGGCCAGTACCGGAGGCTCGCCGTCCCGCGGCTCGGTGAGTTCCGCCACCGTGCCGCCCTTGCGGAACATCGGATTGAGCGAGATCCAGGGATCGGGCCAGCGGGTCTTGCGGTCGCGCTCCTCTTTGAGATGAGCACGGATGGCGGGGTCGCGCACCCAGACCAGCGAACGCGTGAACTCGTCGTAGTCCTCGATGAGCTGTTCATGCGCCCTGAACACGTCCACGGTGCCCCCGCCCCCTTGTCATGCCATGTGTGGAGACCCGCGCCCGCGTGCCGAACCGCTTCGTGACGGCCTCCAGCCGATCAACCCACCTACCCTAACCATGCTGTCGCCGCGACACCCGATTAGCGGTTGCTCAACCTGTTCCTCCTCGTGGGCCGCCACCCACCCGAAGACTTGACTCAATGACACAATTATCGTGTCATTAGGTGGTGCTGTATGCAACCCCTCTCCTGGACTCCGACGATCTGCGCGTCCTCGACGAAATCGAGGCCAGGCGCCGAGCCCTGCGCCACATGCTCCGGGCCACCCCCCGCTGGACCCGCCAGCTGCGCCGCAACCTCACCGCCCGCGCGATCGCCGGATCGAACACCATCGAGGGCTACGCCGCGACGGTCGACGACGTGGAAGCGCTCATGTCCGGCGAGGAGCCCCTGGAGACCGGAGAGAAGACGCGTGCCGAGCTGGAGGGCTACCAGCGCGGCATGACCTACATCCAGGCCCTCGCCGACGCCGGAGACGACTTCCGCTACGACGCCGGCCTGCTCAACGGCCTGCACTTCATGCTCCAGGGTCACCACCTCGACAAGCGCCCCGGCCGCTGGCGCGACGGACCCGTCTACGTCACCAGCCCCGACGATCCCCTGGTCCCCGCCTACACCGCTCCGGACCAGGCAGACGTCCCCGCGCTGATGTCGGAGTTCATCGACTGGCTCAACGAGGGCGACCTCGACGCCCCCGTCCATGTCCGCGCCTCCATGGCTCACCTCAACCTCGTCAAGATCCACCCATGGAAGGACGGCAACGGACGCATGTCCCGTGCCCTGTCCACCCTCGTGTTCTCCCGCGAGGCCCTGATGCCGCCAGAGTTCTCCTCCATCGAGGAGTGGCTCGGCCGGGGACAGAACACGTACGCCTACTACCAGGTCCTGGAGGACGTAGGCGGCCCGCACTGGAGCCCCGAACGGGACACCCGCCCCTGGATCCGGTTCTGCCTGACCGCCCACCACCGCCAGGCACAGCAGGCCCAACGACGCTTCGACGTGATGTCCCGCGCCTGGACCCGTCTGGTCGATTCCGTCGAAGCGACGGGCCTGGACGAGCGTGTCGTCTACGCCCTCCTACCCGCCTTCTCGGACGCGAAGGTCCGCCGCACGGTCTACCAGCAGGACGCCGACCTCAGCGACCAACAGGCCATCCGCGACATCCGCGAGCTCGTCGCCCGCGGCTGGCTCATCCCCCATGGCAAGGCCCGCGCCCGCTACTACGCCCCCGGGCCCCTCATGGACCCGGTCCGGGACGAGGTCCGCCAGTCCATGGAGCCGTACACGGATCCCTACCGGCGGGAGCGGTGACCCACCCACTCTCGATGGTTATGCCGCCAGGGTGGCCGAGGCGTTCTGCATCTCGTCGAGCCGCCGCCGCAGATCTTGCTCCTGGCCACTGATGCATTGCGCGTACGTGGCGAACAACACGGCGACACTGGTGCCGGCCCACGCGGCCACCTCAGCAGGCGGGATGCCATTGTTCAGCCACATCGTCAGTCGGGTGTGCCGAAGGTCGTATACGCGTCGTCCTGTCGGTGATGCATACACGTGGGGTGGCAGGGTTGCCCTGCGGGCGTGGTCCCACATGCGACGGTAGACGGAGCCCGCGAGAACTCCGCCATGCTCCCCAGGGAAGAGGCGGTCGCCGGGGAGCAGGCCCGCGTCCTTGATGCGTGCCCGCAGGACATGGACAAGCGCGGGAGGGCACGGGACTATGCGCGTCTCGCCTTCTGCCCTCCCCTTCAGATACCTCTGATCATGTCGGGTTCCGCTGTCAGTCCACGTGCGTCCGATCTCAGGCTCGGCGGTGTGCACCACGATCTCGGCCCACTGACTCTCCCCCGACGCAGGCATAACAAGATCTGAGAGGCGCAGCGCGACAGCCTCTTCCGGTCGTAGCCCCGTGAAGTACAGCGTGGCGAAGAACGCATGCAGTCTTCGCCCGCTCCGCGGCTGATTGCGTATCCAGTCGAGCAGCCGCGCCGCTTGCTGCGCATTGAGCAGACGGCGTCGGTCAATCGCGCCAGCCGACTGCGGAGTAAGGTTCCGCCCCTCGGGAACCGGATCGGACAGCAGGATCCCTCGCGCGATCGCATACCTCATCACCAGATGCAGAACCCGTCGATGCCGCTTCACAGATGAGACCGCCGCTCGTCTACCGTCAAGCAACGTACCCAGCACCAGCAGCACGTCCTGCACCACGAGCGGATCGGACCAGGCGTCCATGGTCGGAGTGTGCCGTCGCACCCAACCGAGTACCGAGACGATGTCCTCTGGCGCACCGCCACGGCGGTTGGTGTTGAAAGCCCAATCGCTCAGCGCAGTACGGACACGGCGAGAGGGGACACCGGGCGGATCCCGGTCCATCAGCGCGGTAGTGACGATCATCAATGTGCGCGCAGTGTTCCTCCGGTGATTCGCCGAAACTCGGGGCCACTGAGCGTCCGCGAACTGCACGGCGAAGTCATACCACCCAACCGCGGAAGCTCTCGGCTCATGCCGCTCCGGCAAGCCAGTCGAAACGTTGAACGGCTCGCCGGCGTGCGTCGCGGTCACCAGCTCTGCTCGGAAACCGTCGGCCAGCGCGAACGTCTGGAACGACTTGCGATGACGTTTCCCGGCGACGGACCAGCGCACCCCATAGGACTCGCGAAGCCGCCCGGCCCCTCTCTCGATTTGCCAGACCCTGACGTCGAAGGTGGTGTCCATCGTCTGCACCTCGATCCGGCCCCGCCTACAGTGCCCGCCTCACGAAGGCCGACGCTTCCGGGCTACTACGAGCTCTACCCCCATGATCCCACCAGCAGCGGGCGTCACTGGAGTCCCACTCGCCGACGCCTCACCCCGACCCCAATCAGTCAGCGTGACCGAGCAAGATCGTCCCACATGCGTCCCCCAAAACAGCTGACGATGCGTCACCGCATCACAAAAGCACAGGTCAGAAGGATGGAGGTACAGTTAGACTGAGTCTCTTCTAAGCGCTTGGCCGCAGGTTCGAGTCCTGCCGGGGGCGCAAACAACCTCTCACCTGCGGATACGCGTGAGGGGCTCTTTCATGTCCGGATGCACATCGCTCTGCGAGCAGGCGCCTTCGCCTACCCACGTCGCGGGCACAGACAGACCCTGCGGCGTGGCGACAACGCTTCTCGCCGGCGAATCCGCATTCGAAGCACGACGTAGCACCAGGTAGCACACCATCGCTATCGTGGGCATCGTGACGCGAAGCCCGAGATCGCTCAGCGCGATCTGCGCACCCGCTCCAAAGAGATCATGGAGGCCGTCCAGGGAGGACAGGCGTTCACCGTCACCCGCGACGGGCACCGTGTCGGCGAGCTGGTCCCGCTCCGCCGCCGACGCCGTTTCGTTCTCCGCGCCGAGTTCGCGGCCATGTCCCGCACCGCCCCTGACATCTCGCTGGACGCCTTCGGCGACGACCAGGACTCCGTCATCGAGCAGGAGTTGGACGACCCGTATGCCCGTTGAGTACGAGCAAGGCCTGCTCGGTACCAACATCATGATCTTGCGTAAGTGGGTCGACGCCGACGAGCCGCCCGCCGAGATGGCCATCAGCACCATCACCCTCGCGGAACTCTCCGCAGGCCCCCACCAGGTACGCGGCAGCGACGAGCAGAGCGAATACGACGAACATGCCGAGCGGGCTCGCCGCATGACGTCCTGCAACGCGCCGAGAACGCGTTCGACCCCATCCCCTTCGACGTGGAGGCGGCCCGCCCCTACGGCAGAATCTGCGCCGCCGTCGTCTCCACAGGCCGCAAGCCCCGTCGCCGCGTGGCCGAGCTGATGATCGCCGCCATCGCGGCCGCCGATGAACTACCCCTCTTCACCACCAACCCCGACGACTTCAAGGGCCTCGACGACTTGATCACCATTGTGCCCGTGACGCGGCCCGAGATCCTGCACGACCGGTAGCGCAGCATCCGCACCGCCCTGGGCCGACGGCCGGGGTGGTTCCGCGCCCGGTGGCGGGCACCTGCGCGAAGATGGCACCGGATTCCCGATGGCCACCACGATTTCCGGGTGATCACGGGCAGGCTCGATCCGCACCTGGCCCGCTACCCCGACGACGAATGGGCCCAGTTCGCCACCGCCCAACTCACCGGCTTGCGCGCCACCCCTCGCCCAGCTCTCCAAATGGCCCCTGCCCACCGCCGATCACCTCCTGCCGAGCCCGCGATGCCCGCTGCCTCCCGTCGCCGCCGCTACCCGTCCGAGACCTCCATCGCCGAATGGGCCCTTCTCGAACCCCTGCTGTCCATCCCGGCCTGCCGGGCCAAGGCCGGCGGGCACACGGAGAAGTGGCCGGCTGGAAATCGTCGACGGCATCCGCCACATCATCGACAACGGCGCGAAGTGGTGGGCCCTGCCTGCGGACTTCCCGCCCTGGGAGACGGTTTACGGCTTCTTCTGTAGGTGGAACCGGGACGGGGGCGTCACCCACATCCGTGGCCGGCTCCGCCGCCGGATCCGTACCGGCAAGGGCCGCTGCCCGCACCCGGTGACGCTGATCGTGGATTCCCAGTCCGTCAAGGGCGCCTCCACGGTCGGCCGCAACAGCCGCGGCTACGACGCCGCGAAGAAAATCAACGGCCGCAAGCGACTTATCACCGTGGACACGCTCGGCCTGCCCGTGATGATCACAGTGACGGCCGCCGACATCCAGGACCGCGACGCCGCCCGCGACGTCTTCTGGCGCCTGCGCCTCACCCAGCCGCAGACCACCCAGGTCTGGGCCGCCCACGGCTGCGCCGGCGACCTCGTGGACTGGGCCCGCGAACGCCTCTGGCTGAGCCTGCGCATCGTCTCCCGGCCCAAGGGCACGAAGGGCTTCGTCGTGCTGCCCCGTCGTTGGAAAGCCGAGCGCACGATCGGCTGTGCATGAACGCCCGCCGCAACGCACCCGACTACGAACGTCTGCCTCAGCGCTCCGAAGCCCACCTCAACCGGGCACTCATCACCATGATGACCCGGCGCCGGACCCGCAAGGGCCCCTGCGCTGCCTGGACGAAGTAACCCAGGGCGAACCCCGGGTCCAACTCCTAAACCACTGCGACCAGCGCCAGTGCCTCGTTCAAGTGGTGCTCGGCGATTCGCTGCATGAACTCTCGGTCGGGGAAGTCTCCCTCCAGCAACCGGAGGGGACCCGCCGTCAGCGACAGTCGCTGAGTGAGCGTATAGAGCGCGAGCCGGTTCTCGTCGAGGCCCTCCACCGCCAACCGCCGATAGTGGCCATCGGGATGGCGGAGCTTGAGGAAGACGTGCTCCCACTCGACGTCGAAGTACATCAGATCCTCGATGTCGATCAGAACGGGGTTACCGTCCCGGTCCACCAGCACGTGGTCCAGCCCGAGCTCGCCGTGGACGACCGAGTACTCGGCACGCGGCCGAACCGATGCCGCGAGCTCTCGCAGTCGCTCCTCCAACCGGTCGCGGGCGTCCGCGATCCTCCGGTCACGCGAAGCCGCCTCGGCCAGGCAGCCCATTGCGAAGTCGAAGGCGGCGTTCTCGCACGACACCGCCCGCGACGTTCCGCCTTCGTCTATCAGAGCGACCTTGCCGAAAGACGGCGCCCGGTGACTGCGCATCGCCGCCAGGGCATCGGAAAGACGCGCCATCGTCGGCTCCGCCGCGAGTGGGTCGCGGTTCAACAAGTCCATCAGGTCCTCGCCGGGAAAGTCCTCCACAATCGCGAGGTCAGCCGGGTAGTGGACGCGCTCGCGATCGACCAGATGGACCTCGGGAACCCGCAGACCCAGCGTGTCCAGACGCACGTGGGCAGCCTCGAACAGGTCGAGCCCGACGCCAGGCGAGAACGGGTCCGTGAGGTCGCCGTCCCCCTCGGCCGTCGGCCAGTAGTTTTCCGACTCCTCCCACAGATAAGCGATAGCTGTCGCAGCGTCGTCCATCGTCAGCCGGTACACGCCCTTCCTGCTGCCGCCCGCGAGCCGCTCGACCGACTCCAGCCGCCGCCCGCCCCCCCCCCCAGCGCAGCCCCTGCCGCCCCCGCCAACTGGTCTCGCGTAACTTCACGGGGTGCCACGTCCACAACCCACCTATCCAGTCCGACAACCGGGGCACCTTACGCGAGCCGCCGCTCAATGCCGAACGTTTTGTTCCGGAGCCACAGCCCTCGACCTACCTTCAAGAACACCCATTCACCTTCGACTGTGCCGAACCTGAGCGTCTCGCTCGTTTCTGGTGCGAGGTCCTGGGGCACGTCGTACCGCCGTCTCCGGAGGGATTTGCCACGTGGGACGATTTCGAGCGCTCGCTGCTACCTGAGCAGCAGGACGCATGCTTGCCTGCGTCGACCCCTCAGGCGTGGGCCCGGCCGTTCTGACCTTCTACCGTGAAGCCTGGTGCCCGTACTGCGACATCGCCCTGCCTGCGCTCCAGCACCACCACGCAGAGATCGCCGCGCGCGGCGCGCGCGCCTGGTCGCCGTGTCTCCACAGATCCCCGACGAGTCCTCGTCTCTCGCCGAGAAACACCAACTCGCCTTCGACGTGCTGAGTGACCTCGGCTCCGCACCGCAAAGCAGTACGGTCTCGCCTTCGACCTGCCCGACGACCTGACCGCCGTCCACAACAAGCTCGGCTTCGGTCTCCAGCGTGTCAACGGCGGCCACCCGCACACCCTGCCGCTGCGCACGACCTACGTCATCGACCACTCCTGCACCACCCGCTGGGCGTTGGTCGACACCGACTACACCGCCCGCGCCGACCGCTGGTCACACGCTTCCCGGTGCGGCACCGGTTAGTGGACGGCAACCGGGTGTGCTCGATCATCGACGGGGAGATGGACCTGACGCCCGGCCCTCATAGCTGCCGGTGCGGCGCAGTTGCGGGCTGATGCGCACCGGTTCGGCTTCGGCCCAGGGGAGCGCGGCGGGTACAGGGTCGGCCGTGCGGGGCGCCTGAGGCTGTGGCGACCCGAAGACTGTGCGTCAGGGTGCCGCCCCAGCAGCGAACATTCCGACGCATTCGCCACGGTTCGCCACCCCTTCCGCGCCGGAGAAATATCCACAAGTATCAACATGCCGGGTTCGACCACCCTGGCTGTAAAGGGGAGTTGCGTCCAGCCCAGCGCAGGCAATCCGATCCCGGAGGGACACCATGCACTCAGTCACGCGTAAGGCCATGGAATGGCTGGCAGCCGCCGCGACCGACCCGCGCGCCTGCAAGCGGCAGTTGCACGGCGGGACCGGTGTCGCAGTGCTGGCCTGCGGGCGGTTCTGGGACGTACTGAGCGTGCCGGAGGAACTCGGCATGTCGGCCCTCGACGCCCTGCTGCGTATTCCGAAGCCGCCCGGACCCGCGCTCGCGGACACCGCCGCCCGCCGGGTCGCCTTCTTCCTGCCGCCGGACTCCGACGGCCGCTGGATCGGCTCTGGCATCCGCTATGCGGGCAGAGGCTCGTGGATCGCGGTGCCGGCGCCGCATCGGGCCGAGGGGCGGCTGCGCTGGCTGGTCCCGCCCGACGGCACCGGTGCGCTGTTCGTGCCCGCAGCAGTGGAACTGGGCGTACAGGTGGCCCTCGGAAACATGGCCGCGCAGGCCGGCACAAGGCGACGATGCCCGACGTGCGCCACGTCCATCCCAGGATCCACCCTCCGCAACAATGGCCGGACCCACTGACAGCGCACACCACACCGAGGACACCTCGTCACACGCGCGAGCGCACCACCGTGCGGTGTCGTCAGCACGTGATCGCCGGCTCGGCCCGGCGCCACAGAGGCACCTCGACGGCCCGTTCCCACCGAGCTGGGCCCCCACGGGCGCCCTGGTGACTCTCTACGGCGCCTGCCGGTCCTCGTTCCCCGGAGGAGACGCCCGGTGGTGACGGTGCAATCCACGCCATTGGAACGCAAACACGCACCCGCACGCGCACGGGAGGCCTTATCCCCGTGCGTGCCATACGCTCATCCGACGAGACCGTGCCGTACGCCCCACCAGTACGGCGGATCCGCGTGGCCCGTACCGCTGTTCGTCGCCGCGTCGATCTTCCCGGTCATCGCCGTCGTCCGTGAGACCGTCCTCGCCGACGAGCGCCGCACCATCGCCCACCGAGCTGAACGCCGCCTGCTGCGAACGCTGGTGAACCAGCCTCGCCACCGAACACGACCCGACCTGTCCCAACCAGCACCGGAGCAACGCGGCATGAGCGACGGCCGAATACTCGGCACCGCTCGAAGGGAACCTCACGGTCCCCAGCCTGACGGGCACTCACCCACATGGCTCTACCGGTGTCGGCGACTCGACAGCGTTCGCACCTGAAACGTCGGTTCGATGCCCTGGCGCGCGTGCATCTCCCCATCCGGGGGAAGGCACCGGTGAATACTGAGGTCATGCTCCAAGTTCTCGATCCCTCTACTGCCGCATCACCAAGCGGGCGGGCACCCGAGTTTCGCCTACTATTCGTGTGCACCGGCAACCTCTATCGCTCCCCCCTCGCCGAGTGTCTGCTCAGGCAGCGGCTGCACGAGGCTCGGCAAGTGATTCGGCTGAGCAGTGCGGGCACCGGGGCGGCCCCGGGTACGCCCATGCCGACCATGGCGGCGTCCCTCCTCCGCGAGCGCGGCGCGGATCCCTCCGGGACGAGTTCCCGCCGGCTGACGAAGGAGTTGGTCGAGAACTCGGATCTGGTGTTGGGGGCCGCGACGGAGCATCGTGAGGCCGCTGTGCGGCTCTCTCCCGTATGGGCGTTGGCCCGCTCTTTCACCCTCTGCGAGTTCGCCCGGCTGGTGCGCGCCGAGGACGCGGCGGGCGTGGGGGATCCGGCCGCACGGTTCGTTTCTCTCGTCCGGGGCGCGGCCGCTCGGCGCGGTGCCGCGCCGGCGCACCCCGTTGATGACGACATCGACGACCCTCTTGGCGCCCCTCCCCAAGAGCTGCGGGAGTGCCTGGCACTGATCGAGGATGTAGTGGATCGGATCGCCGCGGCTGTGCGGACCCGATGATGCCCTCCCGCGCTCCTCGGGCTCCTCGCGCTCCTCGGGCTCCGAGCAGTACGGGGCGGACCCGCACCGTCCTCAGAGATCCGGCCGGTGCATGCGCGACGCCGGAGAATCCCGGTCCGTCATCGTACAAACCGATTCCGTGTCAGCAAGGCGAGAATTCATTGCCGAGATCCGCAATCGGTGCCGGGGCCTGGTTCGTCGATGCGGCCGTGTCAGGGTGATCTGGCGTACGAGTTGCTGAAAACATGCCAGAGACGCGCAACTCGGCAAAGCGGTTGCAGCGGCGTCGGTGAAGCTTCCGCCTGCCTGGACGACACACAGGACTGCCGCCACGGAGGAGAACAGCACTACCACCAGCCAGGAGTGGGCGGCACGACATCGGTGCAGCTCGGCACGCAGGATCGACAGAGCCGCCACGAGCCAGGGGCCGTAGACCAGCAGCGGCCACCAGGAAACGGCACCGCCCCGCATGTGAAAACCGGCGACTTGCCGCAATGGCTCATAGATGGCCATGCCGCCGAACACGCTCACCACCGATGTGATTACCGCGGCCAACGCGGCGATCAGGTAGCTGAGGGCGCGCAGACCGCTGAGGCGCCTGCGTTCACGCAGCTTCCGATGCCTCCGGGGAACGGCCGTCAGTGGCGGCAGTTCGGCCGTGATGTCCTGCAGGTTGCTCAGGGGACCGCCCGGCGGCGGGTTGGTTGCCGACACCTCGTCGGGGACCGGGTGTGCGGTGGAGCAACGCTCGCCCGCCAAGGCATCCTGGAGCATGTAGGCGAGTTCCTCGGCTGGATCCCATGCCGGATCCGGCGGCACCAGGGGTGCATGGAAACCTTCGGCCGAGCCCCGGTGCCGCCCGGTAGCCCCCATGCCGAACTGGTCGAGGTGATCGGTGTAATACCCCGAGTGGTCGATACGCTCGTCGTTCATGGCAGCTTGATCATTCGGCCCGAGGAGGGGTGCCCTGAACCTGCAAGGTGCCCCACCGTTGGACGAGATCGGCTTCCAGCCGCGCCACGGTATCCAGAAAACACTGCAGCAGCGGCTCGGTGACCTGCAGTGCGACGGGCAGTCCCTCTTTACTGAGGGTACCGTTGGCGCCGGGCGCGGAGAGTGCCGAGGACGGGGTGTAGATGTAAGGCCCCATCGTCACCACACGCCCCCCAGTCAGGCCCCTCCGGTCCTCGCGAGAGGTGAGCAGCCCGAAATTCATTACCCTGGTCATATCCCGACTAACGCCGCCCCTTTCCCTTGGATGCGCGGCAAACGGGTGACGGAATGCATGGATAAGTATCTTATCTAGAGGCCATTCCAACATGTACCACTGCTACGCGAAAACCATATTATGACCACTATCCTTCAGTCATTCCTGGCGGGTTCGAGCAGGTGCAGGGAAGTCACCGATGCCAGCGGCACCCGGCTCCTGGTGCAGTGGATGTGTGTTCCGTTCCAGCACTTCGATCATGCGGCGACGCCGACGCAGTTCAAGGGCGTCGACACGCCACGTCTGGCCAAGCGGATGTGACCCCATGAGGGATCCCATGACGCAGACAGAAGCACAAACGAGCAATACCCAAAGGGCGGTGTCCAACACGGCTGTTTTCCTTCGTCGTTCTGATGGCTGCGCCCCGAATCTCCGCAAGCGGTGTCGCGTACGAGGAATTCGCTGCATACGAATAACGGGGACATGCATGCGAGGTGACGGAAGAGATACGAAACGCCCCGCAGGGACTACTGAGCTTTAATTCGGGTTGTCGTCCGCGTGATGGACAGTCCGGTACCGGCGAGGCGTCTGTCGAAGGGGTCGGGACGGCATTTAATCGTTCTCAGGCCGTGCCGGATGGTCTGGATGAGGTGCTCGAGGGTGGTGAAGGCGGCGTTGGACAGCCAGCCGCCGCACAGCAGGGACCAGGCGCCCTCGACCGGAGTTGGCATCGGGTGAGTAGGCGGGCAGCCGGTAGCCGATCAGCATGTGCCGGTCGGCGGTGAACTGCCGTAGCCCGTAGGTCAGATGGACGTCGAGGGTTGATGTCCCAGACGAGCGCGACCGGACCGCCGGACTGCTGGTGGGCGGTGATGAACAGGTCGCGGTAGTCGCTCCGCGAAGCTCTTGTGGTCCATCGAGAAAGGCTGTCGTCGCGGGGCGGCCGGCAGACCAGCCGGAAGCGCTCACCGCTCTTGTTGCGGGCCGGCGCGGCGATCAAGATGCGGCGGCGTCATCGACCCGCTCAGTCAGGATATCCGTGATGGAGTGACGGAGCGTCACCTTGTTCGCAGGGTCTGCAATGTGTGACGACTTGCTCGCCATTGAGGTCTTCTCGGCAACGTGACAGTTGCGGTGTGCGACAGGGTGCGGGTGCCCGCTCGCGGCCTGGTTCTGCGGTGTCAGGGTGCGCAGGGCGCAGAACTCGTTGCCCTCGGGGCCTGCCATGACCACCCAGTCTCGGGCTGAGCTCTGGCCCACATCCGCCTTGGTGGCGCCGAGGCCGAGCAATCTGGTCACCTCGTCCTCGGTGCTGCCGTCGATCGGGTTGACGTCGAGGCGAAGCCGGTTCTTCACGGTCTTGACCTCGGGCACCTGGATGAGCAGCAGGGTGGGCGACATCCGGCCGACCTGAAGCTCCTCGACGGTAGGCGTACAGGAGCCGCGAGCCCCTCCGGATCGTGGCAGTCAACGGCCAACTCGGTGAACCTAGTCGTCGTGACTCTCCCCTGGTAGGAACAGGTCTGCGAAGAGCTGGTCCCGGCAGGTCACCAACAGCCACGCCCGGTCCTCCACGGACCGCCCAACATGCTGAGGACCCACTCGACCAGGGCGCGGGGCAGGCCGAGTGCAGCGGGACAGGAAACCAACTCAGCTCCTGTGCCTGGGGGTTGGGACTGCGCCTACGGTCCGGTCATCGCGTTTCAGCACGGAACCGGACGCGCACAGACGGCGACGGCCGCCAACCGGTGCCTGACACTGCGCCGTGGAGCGGGGCAGTGTCAGGTTCGTTGTTGTCGGCCGTCGCACAGGTACTACCGCGGGTTTCGCAGCCACACGAGGGGCTCGCTGGTCAGCCGCGCTTCATCCGCCGGGTGATGACGAGCGCCCCGCCACCGAGCAGGAGCAGTCCGGCAGCCCCGCCCATCAGGAGGGCCGAGCGTTCCCCACCGGTGTTGGCGAGGTGCGGCTTGCCGTGGTGGTCGTGCCCCGGCTTGCCGCCGTGGTGGTCACCGCCGGGCCTACCGCCGGGGTCACCGCCCGGCCTGCCGCCGTGGCCACCGTCAGGCCTGCCGCCGCCCGGGTCGGGGTCGGAATCGCCGTCGGTCACGGTGATCTCGGCCCTGAGAGTGAGGTCCGGGTCCTCCGCCCTGAGCAGGAAGAGGTGCTCGCCCGCTCTGGTCCTCTCAGGAATAGTGACAGTCCCCTCCACCGTGCCGGTTGCGTCGGCAATGAAGTGACCAAGAACAACGATCCTGGATGCAAGGTCTGCTTCCACGTCCTGATTCGCCTGGAAGCCCGTCCCTGTGAAGTCGACTTCGTCTCCGGCCTCGACGACGGTGGAGCTCAGGGTAAGGCTCGGGTGCGGGGGCGGATAAGGCTGGGCAAAGGCGGACTGCGCCCCCAGCACTGGTGCAGCGGTCAGTACAGCGGAGGCTGCTGTGGCCGCCAGGGCTGCACGCCATTTCGATGACGTCGTCATCGCATTTCACGCTCCTCTGGTGGGATCAGGCCGACGCCATGGCGCGACCCACGAGTACGGTATCTGCATATATGGCACCTAAAAGCGCCTAATAACGACTGTTAGTGGATAAGAGGCCATCTGGAGCACGAAGATCACCGGATTGACGTCAGGTCAGCCGGAAAGCGCCAAGGCCCGTAAGACACCTGCCGACGCGCCGGGTTGCTCGCTTCGCGCTCCCGGAAGGGCCGCCGGATGCCCTGCCCGTACCCCAACGACTCGGCGGCCAGGCCGAATGCGAGCTGTCCGGCAGGACTCTCCTACCTGGAGGAGCAGAAGGTGTCGTGGTAGCGCAGGACGGCATCGCAGGGCGGCCGCCGGGCCAGCGCGATCTGGCGTACCAATTGCTGAAAACCGGTCATCGCCCCGATCGCGGGGAGTGCGGCGGCGGAGATACCGGGGAGGGTCCGCGGCACCCGGTCGATGCACAGCGCCACGGCAACGGCGGAGAAGAACAACACGACGCACCACGAGTGCGCGGCGCGCTGCCGGTGCAGAGCGGACTGCAGGATCGACAGGGAGGCGACCATCCAGGGCCCGTACACCAGCAGCGGCCACCAGCTGTTCGCACCGAAGCATTGAGCGCTCACGGTCACCACCACCTCGCGCAACGGGTCGTAGGCGACGATGCCGCTGAACACACTGGCCATGGCGGCGATGACGGTCGCTACCGCGGCGATCAGGAAGCCGACGATCCGCAACAGCGGCAGCAGCTCTTTGCCACCACAGATCTGGCGGTGCCCCGAAGGGCATGTGCGCAAGGACGTCTGCTGCAGCTTCTCGTGGACGTGACCGCTGGGAGGGGCGCCGGGAAACCGTCCGTCACACATGACAGCTCCGCCGGATCCGCGTCCCGTGCACGGCGGAGGGCTCGGCGGCGTCCGAGCCGGGCTGCGTGGTCGTCATACACCCCACAACGAACTCGGCCGTGACCCAGGTGCGCGGCATCCGAGTGACAGGAGCATCGCGCACCCCGCGGAACGCTGACGCTCTCGCACCGTCGCAGGAAGCAGGCCGCAGAGCCACACGGCTGACAGATGGTCAGAAAATCCCGCATCGCCGAACGTCGGGACGTCGCCACCCCTCACACACCTGCAAAGCTCTAGGAACCACAGCGAGCTGGACATTCGGAGCATAACGGCCAGTCTGGCTCGTCACTCCGACGCATTCGAGAAAGGTCCGGGATGCCCAAAACCATTGGGGTGACCCTCCTCGCGCTGGCCCTCGCGGCCGGTACGCCGAGCGCAGTCGCCCACTCGGCCGCAGCAGAGATCCCGCCCGCAGCCACGGCGTCCGACAGGGCCGGCGCAATCGCCGGCCGGTACATCGTCATGCTCAAGGAAACCGGCACCGACAGACAGGAAGACATGGACGAAGCCGTGACGGCGGCGACCGAGCACGCCTCCGACATGGGCGCCTTCGTACACCATGTCTATCGCCATGCCCTCCACGGCTATGCGGCGTCGATGACTGCGAGCACCGCGGCCGCGCTCGCCGACGACCCGCAGGTGCAGTCGGTGCAGCAGGATCGACTGGTCCGAGCCACGGACCAGTCGACCCCGACCGGCGTCAACCGGGTCGACGCCGACCTCAGCCCGACCGCGGCCATCAACGGTGTGGACAAGCGGGTAAACGCGGATGTTGCAGTCATCGACACCGGGATCAGCCCGAACCATCCGGATCTCAATGTGAACCGGTCCGGCGGTGTGAACTGCTGGATGCCCTACCTACCGCCCACCGACCAGAACGGTCACGGCACGCATGTGGCGGGCACCATCGGCGCCCTGGACAACGGAATCGGGGTCGTCGGGGTGGCACCTGGTGCACGGCTGTGGCCGGTGCAGGTGCTCAGCCCTCTCGGCACGGGCTCCACCTCGTCCGTCCTGTGCGGCATCGACTACGTCACCCAGCACGCCGACCAGATCGACGTGGCCAACATGAGCCTGGGCGGTGCCGGCACCGACGACGGCAACTGCGGCAGGACCAACGGCGACCCCATGCACCAGGCCATCTGCAACTCGGTCGCCAAGGGCGTCACGTACGCCGTTGCGGCCGGCAACGCCCACGCCGACGCCAAGGACACCGTGCCGGCCGCATACAACGAAGTGATCACCGTCAGCGCACTGGCGGACTTCGACGGGAAACCCGGCGGCCTGGCCCAGCCGACCTGCCGCGCCGACCAGGACGACAGCTTCGCCGACTTCTCCAACTACGGCCCTGACGTCGACCTGATCGCACCGGGCGTGTGCATCCAGTCGACCTACTTCAACGGCGGCTATGCCACCATGTCCGGCACTTCTATGGCCGCGCCGCACGTTGCGGGCGGCGCGGCGCTGTACCGGGCCACTCACCCCACCGCATCGCCCTCGACCGTCAAGGCGGCCCTGCAGAACGCGGGCAGCCTCAACTGGTCCTGGCCGTCGCAGGACGGAGACGCCGTCAAGGAGCGCCTCCTCAGGGTCTCCCCGTTCTGACCCGTTCTGACCAGCCGTCAACCCGACGACGCAGCTCGGCAGCGCACCTCGGCACGACCGAGGTGCGCTGCCGCATGTCAGACCCGCGGCCCCCGGCTCATTTCTCGCCCGCGAGGTCCGTCACGGCGACCTCCTTCTGATGGGCCGACAAACGAGGCGAGGGCAGTTCGCCGTACGACCCGTAGGCGTCGTAGCGGTCGCCCTTCGGGGGCGCGGCCATGTTGAAGACAGTGCCGAGGACGCGGCCGCCCACCCGTTCCAGCGCCTGGGCGGCGGTGCGGACCTGGTCACGGCTGGTCTTGGCGGCCCGGACGACGAGCAGCGTCCCCTGGGCCAGCGGGGCGAGGCCAATGGTGTCGGCGACCGGCAGCAGCGGAGCCGTGTCGACGATGACCACCTCGTAGGTGCTCGCGAGCTCACTCAGGACCTCGCTCATACGCTCCGAGGCGAGCAGCTCCGTGGGATTCGGCGGTACGGCGCCACTGGCGAGCACCGAGAGCTGGCCGCCGGCCTGCTGCATCACTTCCTGGACGCGGGCCTGCCCGATAAGCACCGTGGTCAGTCCGGCATCCTGGACGAGGCCGAAGGTCTTGGCCACACACGGGCGGCGCAGGTCGGCGTCCACCAGACAGGTCGAGACGCCCGCCTCAACGAGGGCGAGGGCCAGGTTCACCGAGGTGTTGGTCTTGCCCTCGCCGGGCAACGAACTGGTCACCACGATGATCCGGGGCCGGTCGTCGACCTGGGCGAACTGCAGATTGGTGCGCAGCTTGCGGAAGGCCTCGGTGCGCTGGGAGTGAGCTGCGGTGGTGATGAGTGGTTGTGCGGGGGCGTTCTTGTCGTACGGAATGGCTCCGAGGCCCGGCAGACCGGTGATCTCGCCGAGCGCCTCGACGGTCTTGAGGGTGGTGTCGAGGGTCTCGCGCAGGACGACGAGTCCGGCACCGAGCAGCAGCCCGGCGAAGACTCCCACGGCCAGGTTGAGCAGGGGGCGCGGTGAGACGGGTTCGGAGGGTGCGACCGCCTGCTGGGTGACGCCCATGGAGACGGGCGAGACGGGGCCGGGGGCGCCCCGTTCGATCGCCGCCAGCTGCTTCGGGTCCGTCGGCCTGGGCGTCTCCAGCCGCTCCACGACGGCGCTGAAACACGCCGCGACGGCGTTGGCCACACTCGCGGCACGCTTGGGGTCGGTGTCCCGGACGGTGATATTGATGAGGACTGTGTTGAGCGGGGCCTCGGCGGTGATCCGGGATGCCAGCTCCTCCGGTGTGGTGCGCAGCTTCAGCTCTCGCACCACGGGCCCCGTCACCTGTCGGGTCGGCACGATGGCGGCGTAGGACTGCACGCGCGCCTGCGAGAAAGTCTGTCCCTGGCTCAGCTGAGTGGTGTCCTCACCGGAACGCGTGGCAACGAAGAGTTGCGTCCTGGCCTCGTAGACGGCGGTGCTGCATGCGGTGACGACGACCGCAGCGCCGATCGCGAGGGCCAGGCAGACCACGACGGTCAACCAGCGTCTGGCAAGAGCCTTCAGGAATCCGTGGAGATCCAAGCTGCACCCCTTATAAGACCGAGGAAAACACCCAAAGGGTGGGTTTGTACCCTATGTACACGGGTGAACATAGGTGCTCGAACGTCTCAATACGGGGAGCCACCCCCATGTCGGTCCGGCAAACAGCCCTGGAGGCAGACACTCGGTCCGTGCCACGCCTGTCAGGGTCGGTGTTGCCGCCCTCGCGGAGCGCACGCACACCATCCGACGTCCTCCGGCTCTCACCGCCTGGTTCGAACTCGGCCGAGGAGAGTGGAGAAAATGACGGCATTGCCGAGACTGCGGACTGCTCGGGCAGCAGCGATGGTGGCGCTGCTCATCTGCTGCTGTCCTGCACGGCGCAGGACTCAACGGAAGGCCGCACGCCTGGTCCGGCCATCGAGAACCACGACGACGGCGCCCCGGCGCGCGAGAGTCGGCATCCGCGGACGGTGTCGACCGGTTGAGGGTCAAAGTGCTTGAGGTCCAGCCGCACGATCCGCAGGCCTTCACCCAGGGGCTGGAGATGGCCGGTGACACGCTGTACGAAGGCACTGGCCCGGCCGGGCGGTCGTCGGTGCGGGCAGGCCCACCCGGCCGTCGGCCCACGACCCGTGTGGACATGCCCGCACCGTTGTTCGGCGAGGGGAGCACCGTCCTGGGCCGGACCCTCTGGCCGCTGAACTGGCGGAACAGAATCGCCATCGAGCGGTCCAGAAACAGGCTGGTGACGAGCGACGGTTCGTCCCGGCTGACGTTCCGACATCCGAAGTCGCTCGCGAAGACCGGCGACATCGGTGTCACCGAGAACGGCGACCGGTGGCGAAGCTGAACGAACTTGAATGCGCCGGCGACGCCGTGTACGCCAACGTCCTGTTCACCGAACGGCAAGTTCTGGGCCCAAGATGTTCCGCGTGGTGTTCGGTCCCGCGACGGGCTCACCCGGCAGGGGCCCGAAGGGGTGACTTCCTGCAACACCGGTCTGCTCGCAGCCGGACACTCCGTTCGTCCGTGTATCCATGTCTCGGCCAAAGGCTTGTTCCACAGCACACCTGACTCGGACTCAACCGAGAAGCGTGGAGAACATGACGACGTTGAGAAGTGGAGGGACATGACGGAGCGACAAGTGCCCGCCGTTCCAGAGCATCCCGGTCCTTCCCAGGGGTTCTTCCTCCTGCGCGGATCCGGTCGGCGTCGTTCGCTCAGGAACGCGCTGTTGGCCTCCGCCACGCTGTGCGTGGCCGGAGCGGCCTGGATCGGGGTCACCGGGCTGATCGCCCGCTCCGAGTTGCTGAACGCGGAGCGAGAGATTTCGGCGCTCAAGCAATCCGTCACGGGCTCGTCGGAGAGCGCCGCCCCGGTGGACCCGGAGAAGGCGACGCAGAGCGCAGCGGCGCATGCCGCCCGGGCACATCAACTCACCACCGGGCCCGCCTGGTTCATGGCTTCGCACGTGCCCTATCTGGGCCGGCCCGTCGCCACGGTTCGTGGCATCGCCCAGGCCGCCGACCGGCTGACCGGTGACGCCCTGCTGCCGCTGGCGGAACTTGTGGCGCAGCCGACCGACGATGACCGCCACACCGGACTACTGGCCATGCTGTCCGCGCTCCGGAGCGGCGCCCCCGCTCTTGAGCAGGCCGCACGGGCTGCCACCGACACTCGCACTCTCGCTGACGGCCTGCCTCGTGCCCCATGGGTACCGGCCATCGATCGCGCGCGTGCCCAGCTGGTTTCCCAGCTCCGGCGTACGGCTCCCGCCATGGCGGACATGGCTGTGGCGAGCCGCGTGCTTCCCTCCATGCTCGGAGCGGATGGGCCACGGCGCTATATCGTCGTGTTCCAGAACACCGCCGAAGCCAGGGGCACAGGAGGCCTCCCCGGAGCGTTCGCCGTGCTGACAGCCGCTCAGGGACAGTTGAAGTTCGAGAGCTTCGGCACCGACACCATGCTGGCAAATGTGCGCCCCGCCGTCGACCTGGGAGCCGAGTACCGCGCTCAGTACGGCGCCATGGACCCCACCGGCACCTGGGCCAACTCGAATGTCAGTCCTCATTTCCCCTACGCGGCGCGCATCTGGACGGCCGTGTGGAGCAAGTACAGCGGACAGCCGGTGGACGGTGCGGCCGCCGTGGATCCCAGCGCTCTGGCGAGGCTTCTGCAGGCGACGGGCCCTGGCCGACTGTCCGACGGAACGGCACTCACGGCCGACAACGTACTGGACCTCACCGAGCGCACCGGTTATGCCCGCTTCGCCGACAGCCGGGAGCGCAAGGCGTTCCTCCTCGGTGTCGCCCGAGCCGCCGCCACCACGTTCACAGGTGCCCTGAGCACCCCTGAGCATCTGCCCGCACTACTCAAGGCGGCCTACGACATCACGCAACAAGGACGCCTGAAAGTGTGGAGCGCCGAGCCTCGCGAACAAGGCCTGCTGCAGAAACACCCCCTGGCCGGAGCCTTGCCGGCTCAGCCCGGACCGATCGCGGGCGTGGTGGTCAACAACGCGGCGGGCGGCAAGCTCGACTACTACCTGGAGCGGAAGCTGCACTGGATTGCCGGAAGCTGCACTCCGCGCGGACGAAAGGTCACCGCGCGCGTCACACTCGACAACCGGGCCCCCGCGTCAGGGCTCCCCCCTTATGTCACCCAGCGCGTCGACAAGCCGCCGTACCTCACACGCCCGGGGGACAACCGCTTGCTCGTCTCCTACTACGCCAGCTCGGGCGCACGCCTGGCCGGCGCCACCCTGGACGGTCGGACAGTCACCGTGGCCAGCAGCGTCGAACGCGGCCACGCCGTCTACACGCTGGATGTGGAACTGCCCGCGCAGAGCAGCCGTACGCTGACGCTCCACCTCCTGGAACCGATCAGCAACCGCACCCCCGTGCTGGTGGACCAGCCGCTGGTCACGCCGACGCGCGCCCGCCTGGAGGCCGTGCCCGTCTGCGACTAGACGCAACGAACTTCCCACGACCGGGCGCCCGGCCTCGACCGGAACAGCCCCTCAGCCGCGGCGCTCATTCGAATTCCGAAAAGCGAGGTCACCGTCCATGCGTCTCCGCGTCATAAGAGTCATCGCCAGGATGAACATCGGTGGCCCGGCCCTCCAGGTCTCCGCCCTGATGCGCGGCCTGGACACCGAACGTTTCGACCACCGGCTGTTCGCCGGCTCCGTGGGGCCGGACGAAGCGGACTACCTCGAAAAGTCGGCCACCGATGTCGCGGTGTCCCGTGTGCCCTTCCTGGGGCGAGCGGTGCGGCCCGCTGATGACGTCAGGGCTCTGCGGGAACTCGTCGCGGAAATGCGGAAATTCCGTCCGCACATCGTTCACACGCACACGGCCAAAGCCGGGGCGCTCGGGCGTGTCGCGGCGACCGCCGCACGCGTCCCCGCCCGGGTGCACACGTTTCACGGGCATCTGCTGCACGGCTACTTCTCACCGCGGAAGACCAGACTGGTCGTGCACGCCGAGCGACGGCTGGCACGGGGCACCGACCGGCTGGTGGCGGTCGGCGAACGAGTGCGCGACGAACTCCTCGCCGCCGGAATCGGCCGCACGGAGCAGTACGCGGTGGTACCGCCCGGCACACTGCTCCCCGGACCGCCGGAGCGTTCCGAGGCCCGGCGGCTGCTGGGGCTCCCCCAGGACGCCCCGGTGGTGGCCTATGTCGGCCGGGTGACACAGATCAAGCGGCCGGACCGCTTCCTGGCCGTCGCGCAGGAGGTACGCCGCGCGATCCCCGAGGCCCACTTCCTGATGTGCGGGGAAGGCGACCTGGGATCCGCCCTGCAGCAGAACCCCGGCCTGGACGGTGCTCTTCACCGCCTGGGCTGGCGCACCGACGTGGAGACCGTGTACGCGGCGGCGGACGTTGTCCTGCTCACCTCCGACAACGAGGGGATGCCGGTCAGCCTCATCGAGGCGGGCCAGGCGGGGGTGCCCGTGGTGGCCATCGACGTGGGCAGCGTGGCGGAGGTCGTACGGGACGGGGAGACCGGGCTGCTGTGCGGCCCGCACGCCCCGGATCTGGCCCGCCACACCGTGCGTCTCCTCCGTGACCCAGGCCTGCGCCACGACATGGGCGAGCGCGCCCGCTCCTGGACCATCCGCCGTTTCGGCGCGGATCGCCTGGTCGACGACACCCACCGCCTGTACGCCTCCATCGCCGTGGCGCATGGCTGGTGGCCGCCTACTCCGACAGAGGGTGAAGGGAAATGAACGTAGTAGTCACCGGCGGAGCCGGATTCATCGGGGCGAACCTGTGCCGTGAACTCTCCGCCCGTCCCAGCGTCGGGCGGATCACCGCCCTGGACGATCTCAGCACCGGCAGCGCGGCCAATCTCAAGGGCGTCGACGCGGAACTGGTGGAAGGCAGCATCCTCGACACCGATCTGCTGGACGACGTGGTCTCCGCTGCGGACGCCGTGGTGCACCTGGCCGCGCGCCCGTCCGTCCCCCGCTCCCTCGCTGACCCCTTCGCCAGCCACGAGGTCAACGCCACCGGCACCGTACGAGTGCTGGAGGCGTGCCGCCGCCGAGGCACTCATCTGGTCGCCGCTTCCTCGTCGTCCGTTTACGGAGCGGTCCCCACGCTGCCCAAGCACGAGGACCTGCCGACCCGCCCTCTTAGTCCCTACGCCGCAAGCAAGCTCGCCACGGAGGCGTACGTACTCGCGCACGGAGCCAGCTTCGGCCTCCCCGTGCTCGCGCTGCGCTTCTTCAACGTGTACGGACCGCTCCAGCCCGCGGGCCACGCCTATGCCGCGGTCGTCCCCGCGTTCATCCACGCCATGCTGCGCGGAGCACCGGTGACCGTCCACAGCGACGGTCTGCAGACGCGTGACTTCACCTATGTCGGCACCGTTGTCCGGGTCCTGGCTGACGCCGTGCTCCGCCAGGTCACCTGCGCGGGTCCCGTGAACCTGGCCTTCGGCACCCGGGTCTCCATCCGCGAGCTCGTCGGGCGTCTCGCCACGGCGGTGGGAGGCCCGCCGCCCGCCGTGGAACACCTGGCAGCCCGCCCCGGAGACGTCCGTGACTCCCAGGCCGCCGACGGCGTGCTGCGTGGGCTCTTCCCTGATGTCACCCCGGTGCCGCTGGACCACGGGCTGGCGGAGACGGTGCGGTGGTTCCGCGGGCTTCCGGAGTACTCGGCACAGCCAGCCGGGGAACCGGCCGGCGCCGGTGTGCTCTGACCCCGGCAAGCGCACGCCGGCCAGGGGAATCGACGATGCTGCACGGCCACATCCGGAGGGAGAGCGACGAGGTCCTGTGAAGGAGACCCAGCGACAGCAACTCGCCGGGCCGAAGGGGAAGCGGCAGCCGTGGCAGAGGCATCTGCGGACCTTCGGCTCGCTCACGGCCGCCGGTCAGATCGAGTCGGCCCTGTCGTTCGCCACCACCGCCGCGCTGGTCAGAACGGGCGGCGGCGCAGGGGCGGGAGAGGTGCTGTTCGCCCAGGCGGTGGCATCAATCTGGTTCCTGCTGTGGGATCCGCGCTTCGAGGACGCGCAGCAGAGGTTCGTCCCTGCCGAGCAACTCCGCGGCCGCGGCCGCGGGACTCGGTTGTACCTCAGGCTTGTCCGGCTGGATGTCGCGGCCGGGGTGCTCGCCACCCTTGTCGGTGTGGCCGCGGCGGTGGTCGCAGACGCGATCGGATGGATTTCCACGCATCAACTGTGGCTTCTCCTGCCGGCCGTGCTGGCCGCCGGAGCGGCGACGCCCTCCGGCAGTGCCTCGGCGGGTTACGCACTCGCCGACCGGCTTTCCAGACTCGGCATGAGCCGTCTGGTCCTTGCCGTCTTCGGCTGTGTGGTGACACTGGCAGGTCTGCTGGCCGCAGGCCCCGTCGGCTACCTCGCAGCGACGGTGGTCTCGGCGCTCGTCTCCACGGTCGTTCTCACCACCGGGGCCTGTCGGCGGGTGCGCGAAGCATGCGGCCCACCCGCCGCCCGCCCGGTCCACATGCCGACCGGCCTGGTGCCCTTCCTGTTGAAGAGTTCAGCGACAGGATCCGTCTCCGTGGCATCGGACAGCGGCGTCTCGGTACTGGCCGGGCTGCTGGGCGGGCCGGCGCTCGTGACGTACCTGAAGGTCGCCGTAGCGCCGAGCCGTCTCTTCACGAGTTTCGTCAGTCCCGTGACGGCCCAGCTCTACCCACGCCTGGCCCGGGCCGGGGCCCAGGGACGCCGTACGGCGGTGATGCGCGACGTCCTGCGCACCAGTGCGCTCACCGCAGCCGCCGGAGCAGTCACGGTGATGGCCGCGTCCGAATCCATCGGTGCGCTCATCGGCCTCGTGTACGGACCGGAGTTCAAAGTTCTGTCGACGGCGGCGCTGGTGCTGCTGGTGGGAGCCGCGCTGCGCGGCACGGTGGTCTGGAGCAAGGTGCTGCCGTCGGCCCTGGGGTTCCCGGGGGTCCGGCTGGCCTTTCTGACCGTCGAGGGCGTGTGCCAGCTCGGGCTCCTGGCCGGCGTCACTCAGGTCTGGAGCAGTGCGGAACGCATGGTACTGGCCTTCGCGTGGGGGTCGCTGGGCCTGTTGCTCCTGAGCACGGCCGCCTGGTTCGTTCTGCTGCGGCTCCTCACCCGACACCTGTCGGATGCGACAACTGCACCCTTCTCGGGTCTCCTCAAGACACCGCGTGGCACTTTGCGACAGGGGAGCTGAAGGCGCCACGCACGGCGCCGGCTGCGGCCGGGGCTTCGGGGGTCCGCCGGATGGGATCGCCGACCGGCTGTTCCAACGCCACGCGGGCCCACGTCCCGTAGCTGGCGCGCTCTCGCGGCCGGTCCGGGCCGAGGCCCATTCCCGTGTAGGCGAAGAACCGAACCGTCAGCATCGATCCGGCGTAGAGAGTCATCTCGACCAGCGACATGGCGAGCACTCCGACCGCGAACAGTAGGGGAGTCGCACGTCAGGGGGCCAGTCGGCGCAGGAGCTCTCCCAAGAACAGCAGCAGGCGAACTTGTACTCGGTGCCCGCCCGCAAGGTCCGCCACCGTCAGCCCGTGGAGGTCCGGGCGAGCGGCCTCCACCATCACTCTGCCCTCCGCCGTTCCAGACGCCGAGGGCCGCACACCGCTGGCCAGCCATTCCGCGGCCGAGCAGAAATGGCACAGCTCCCATCATCCAGTCGATCAAGGTCTCACAGGCTTCAAGTGGGCGAAGAGGCCCCGGATGGGATCGCTTGTACTTCTGCATGGCCCACCGCATCGGACAGTGATTGATCCGCTTGAGGCTCTTGACCAGCTCGGACGGGTAGAACCGCCCGCAGTAGCCGATCCAGCCCCGCACGACCGGGTTGATCTCCCTTGCGAGGTCTGCCAAAGACGATCCACTCCGCAGGTGCAGCCGCCAGGACCGGATCCGGGGCCCGGATAGTTTGGCGGCCTCGTCGCTGATGGCCTGGTTGAAGTACGAGCCACACCTCCCTCGCGGTGCTTGGCCGCTTGGAGTTCTCCCTCCCGCCTCCGGGCTGGCTGCCCGGCGGCCGTATCGGAGTCAACAGCGGTTCGCTCACGCTCGCCTTTCGGACCCACACCTGACGCGATCAAGTCACGCCTTTCCCTCACCACGACCGGCGCTTAGACCGTGTCCTACGTGGTGAGGCGGACGTTGACCCGGTATGGGGCGGGGAACGTGGAGCTGGATCGTGCCGGACGGGTTGTGGGAGATCGC